>NZ_JBIRXS010000011.1:0-200211 GCF_044389235.1 Rhodococcus sp. NPDC019647
AACCCGCCGAGGAGGTGGCGCCTGCGGCTCTGACTGCATAACCCTTACGAGGAGTCACGCGACGACCGTCGTACACCACGCCCTGGGACTTGACCTGCTCGGCGATCCGAATTTCCGGGTTCCGGCCGCGCCTGTGGACTGCTGCGCGGCGCCCCAGTAGTGCACGTTTGGCGAGGTTCACCCCTGCTACGTGATCACGATTGCCGCCGACCTTGCACCGCGCGCACCACGCCCGGTGATAGCCGCCCGGCCGGGAGAACTTGTCGTTGCAGCCCGGGCACAACGCCGACGTGCCGCGGGCCGGTACCGACACCACCGCCACACCGACCCCCGCGGCCGTGTGTGCGAGAGCGTCGACGGCTTTACGGCGCGCGGACTGCGCGGCCCGGTTGTTGTTCACCCGGCCGTGCCCCCGGGTTTCGAGGGTGCTGAGGTCTTCCACCCCGATCACCGTCGCGCCCGCCGCGGCGGCGTACTCGACGATGTGGCGGGCGAAGTGGACGGCCAGTTCCCGGTTGATCTTGCCCCGTTTGACACCGACCGCGACGCGGTGGGCGTCGAGGACCGCGATCTTGTTTTCCAGGTTGACGCGCACCTCGGGTGGTGCGGTCGCGGCGAGCCGCGTCAAACGTGCAGCCTTACGATGCAGGTGTTGACCTTCCGCTTGCAGGCGGGCCAGCCTGATTCCCAGGCCCCGGTCGTCGTAGGTGAAGCCCCGGTAGTCCGAGACCAACCCGTCCGGGCCTTCGGTGACGATGGCGGCTGCTCCGAGGGTGGACGGTGACCAATCCACTCCCACCGCCGTAGATCCCGACGTCAGATCGGGCGCTGGAACAGATTCGGTGGCAGCGCAACGCAGCAGCAGGCCTCGGTGATCGAGGACGAGAGTCGGCAGATGCCAGTCCGTAATAGCTCTGGTCTGCAGGTGCGGTGGGATCGCGGCGATCAACCGGACCCGCCGCCAGTGCGCCCGCCCGGTCGGGACCGGATTCGTGGGAAGTTTGACCGTCAACACCATGACACCGTCTGCGACGGTGATCTGCGAGAGCTGCTTGTCGGCGGCGGAAAGCCTCGCCATCACCGGCGTCCGCGGCGGTCCCTGCACGTCGGTGATCCGCAAGCAAGTAGTGGGACCACCCCCGCTTCCAGTGCCGCGCGAGCGCGCAGTGAGTTGCCGTGCCACGCCGCGCGCGAAGCCGGCCGGCACATAGTCGCCAGCCGTGGTGGGCGGCGTCAGTCGGCGGGTAGCCGGGTCGAACCTGGCCGACAGCGACCCGATTGCGGTATCCCGGTACGCCAAGGTGCGTAGCGTGCCAACCGCCTGGGAGGTGACCACCCGGGTCACCCGCGATGGCACGTACACACCGGTGGGGTAGGTCGGGTGCCAGCCCAGACGCGCCGCAGCGACATGCCCCTGCACCGGGAGCTTCCGGCCCGAACTGTCACGTCCGGCGGTAAGGGCATCGAAGGTAGCCGGTTGCCACAACCGGAACACCAACTCCGATTGCGCGGCATCGATCAGGTTCAGCAGCCACCGAACACGAAAATCGATGGTATCGAGCCCAATCGGGGCGCCGGTAGCGTCGTCGACCGCCGCGTACGGGCGGGTGGTGAACGAAAACTGACGCGGCACAGTGAATCCGGCAACAGTCATCGGCTATCCCTCCTCCAACCTCGCTGCCGCATCGCCCGAGAAGTCGGCGTTGATTCTGTTTCGACCGCAGCCGGTAGAACCGGCCCGACAACGACGCCGGCAACGCCATGAAGTCATCCATCAACTCCTCCCCCACCGATGTGTCGCCATGCTCCCGCAGGACCTCGACCGTAACCCCGACCACCGACAAGTACCTTTCGATCCAGGCGACTCCGAACCGGGCCAACCGATCCCGCCACACCACCCGCACCACCGTGAAGTGGCCTTTCGCGGCGTCGTCGAGCATCCGGTCCACACCGGCCCGCGTTTCCCGCACACCAGAACCGCGATCCTTGTACACCCGATACACGGACCCGGAAGCGCTCTCGCGCAACATCGACTCCTGATCGGCGAGCGAGGACTCCTGCCCAGTCGAGCCGGACACCCGGCAGTACAACGCTTCCACCCGGTCGACCGGAGCGTTGTCAGTGGCAGGTCGGCCGAGGTAGGCGTCGAGGTCAGCGCGATCAAACACGCGCTGACCGGAACCCGTACGCCGGGAGGGCAACCGGCCTTCCGACGCAGCCTTACGGACGCCCACGACCGACATGTTCAGATACGCCGCGGCCTCACCAATTCGCATGAATCGAGAGCAGCAGAAAGAATCAGGAAGTATCATACGTCACATCAACTGTTGAGAGCCTGCGCGTCGTATCCGCCATCGCGGAACACCTCGGCCTCGTCGAATCACCCAATCTGCCGCAGCCGGTGCAGGGTCTCGCCGAAGCCGCGCGTTCACGAATCAGTGACGCGCTGCGGCAGGTTGACGATGTGCTGTGATCTGCAGGGACACACCAGCCCGTCCGTGCTGTTACCCAGGCCCGCCTTTGGCTGTCGAACGCGCCAGCGGCAACGGCAGGTGCAATGAGAAGCCCTTCAAAACGCGTGATTGCCGATCCCGTCAGATCGTCGAGCTACCCACGGCCCGCATCATTGCTCGCCATCGGTGAGCATCTTTCCTCGAGAAATTCCTCGATCACCCGGACGGCGGCATCCACCCCACCCGCAGAACGCAGCTCGGCCGCGAGCTCCGCGCTACGGCGCCGGACCGGCTCGGTGTCGATGTGCGCGAGCGCGTCCCGCAATCCGGTGGCCGACACCTCCGAACTGTCCACTCGCACCGCCACTCCGGCGGCCACGAGGGCGTCGGCGTTCTCGAACTGGTCGGTGGCCTGCGGTGCGGCGATCATCGGGGTTCCCGTGAACATTCCCTCGCTGGACCCGCCCATGCCGGCATGGGTGAGGAACGCGTCGGCTTGCCTCAGAATGTCGAATTGAGGCACCCAGCGGTGAACCTCGACGTTGCCGGGCACGGTTCCGAGTTCGGCGACGTCGACGTGCTGCCCGATCTGCAGAACGACATGCCAGCCGTCGAGGTCGCCGAACGCCTCGATGCAGCGTCGGTAGAAGTCGGCGTGATCGGTGAACGCCGCGCCGAGCGAGATGAGCAGCACCTTGGCCGCGCCTGCCGGACGTCGCCACCGGCCGTCGGCAGGCCGTCGGGTGGGCAGCGCCGGTCCGACGAACGTGTAGACATCCTCGTTCACTCGGTCGGCGTTGGGCTGCATAGATTTCGCGATCAGCACCACCGCTCGGGTGGGGCGCCCGTAGAACTCGTCCGGGTCGGTCTCGACACCGTTGTCCACCAGAAGTTTGCGCTCCCGTTCGTACAGGGCCGCCCCGCGTGGGTCTGCCCGCATCGTTTCCACGAACGATCTCATGTCGTCCTCATAGCCCTCCCACGCGACGTACGTCGGCGACAGCTGCACGATCGGCACACCCCATTCCTCGGCGAGAACCCGGGCAGGCCCTCCCGCGATGTCGTAGAGGAACAGGTCGGGGCGGTCGTCCTCGTACAGCGACCGTAGTTGCGGCAGCATCGACTCGTACTCGGTCTGGAACAGGGTGAGCTGATCGATTGTGTCTCCCTCCCAGGACTTCTCCGACCCTTCCGTCGCAGCCGCGGTGTTCACGCGCGGCAGCGTCGAGGTGTACTCCTTGAACTCCGCCCCGGCGCTCTCGATGACGTCCTTGACGGCGGCGTCGTTGGCGTACGTCACGCGGTGACCGCGTTCGACAAGTTCGCGGAGAATTTCCAGGCTCGGGTTGACGTGCCCGGGCGCCGGAATGCTGACCATGGCGATGTGTGAGCGAGTCATCTTCATCCTTTCGATACGGAACGGTCCGTCTCGGTCAATAGTGGCACGTGCGAAAGTCTGAGTCAAGACGATACGTCTCGTCTGGTCTATGATCAGTTCATGCCGTCCGCCGACAATCCCCGCCGTTCCGAACGGTCCCGCGCCGCGATCGTGCAAACCACGCAGGAACTCATCCGCGAACTGCCCTACGCGAGAATCAGTATCGAAGGTATCGCCGCGCGCGCGAAGGTCGGGAAACAGACCATCTACCGGTGGTGGCGATCCAAGGGTGCGCTCGTCGTGGACGCCCTGCACGAACAGAACGCGGCCCGTGCTCACGAGACGCTGGTCCTACCGGACACCGGCGACCTCGCCGCCGACATGCGCCTGGTTTTACGGGCCACGGTCGACGAGTTCACCTCACCGGAATTCGAACCACTGTTCCGGGCGCTGTCCATCGAATCGCTGCAGGATCCTGCACTGCAGAAACAGATCGTCGAGCGGATCTACCGGCCGCAGTTCGAGTTCGTCGCGGCTCGGTTTCGTTCCGCGCAGGACGCCGGCCAGATGCGGCCCGACGTCGACCTCGTCCTCGCGTTCGAGTTGTTCATGGCGCCGATGTTCTACCGCTGGCAGAGCGGAGCGCATCCACTCACCCACGACCACGCGGACGCCGTCGTCGACCTGGCGATGTGCGCCCTCGCACCCTGACGAAAAAGCAGTCCAACAGAGGCAAGACCATCGATGAAACGCCGACTGACTGGCTAGCTAAGGAGGTCGGCTAAACCGCCGCGGCACAGCTCAATTCAGCACGTGAGGGCCACGTCCGGATGGCAATCAGCCTCGATCGCGCAGCAGCGCTACCGCATCGTCCATGCCGTAACGCGCCACCAACTGATCGAGGACCTCGTCCACGGTCATCGGTGGTCGCGCCAGGCGGGTCGCAAGCATCTCGACCGCCCGCGCCGCCGCAGTCGGTAACACCGACACCGTATCGGCCGCAAACTCCGCCGGCGAGACCACCTGGATGTGTCCCGGAATTTGGGCTTCTGGAAAGTCTTTCCGATTCAGGGTGACGATCACCCCGGCTCCGCCCACGACGGCGGCCGCAACGACGTGCTCATCGTCAGGATCCGGCAGCGAGAACGTACCCTCGAGCGGCTCCCAGCCAGTCACGAGGGCGTCGTCGAAGTGCTCGCGCATCGTCCCCACGAGCCGCGCACCAGTCGCTTGCGCCGCCGCCGCACTGTGCCCGCGTCGTTCGAGCTTGGCGGCCTCATGGAATTCGAGCTCGTCGAGAATTGCCTCCGACCACAACGGCCGGTACAAGCCCTCAACGGCCATGGACAGCAGAAAGTCCCGCTGCAGGCTCGGCCAGAGAACACAGGTATCGAGAACTGCTGCGAACACCCCGGCAGCCCTATCGACCACCCATCGCAGCTGACCCGCCACCACTGCGGGTGCGCCGACGCTCCGCGACCGCCCGTCGCGCGATCTTCAACTGCTCAGCCACCATCGCCGGATCGTCCTCGTCGTCGATCTCGACAGCCGTCTGGGCGAGCGCCTCGTACTGGCGGGCCCGGCGCTGCTGCTGATACTCGAGCACATCGCGCAACAACAGCCGATGCCGAGTGCCGACCTTCTCCGCCGGCAACTCCCCCACATCGATCAGCCGGCGCACCGTCGGCCGGCTCACTCCCAGCAGATCCGCGGCCTGCTGCGTCGTCAACATCGTCGCCCGCGGTGCCACCGTCACCGCACGCCCGGCCTGCAATGCGGCCACAACCTGCTTGAGCGCCGCATGCACCTCCGCCGGCAATTCCACCTGATCATGCTCACCTGCACCGACCAACAGATACCGCGGCTCCACCCGGTCGCCGCGTCGTCGCTCATGCGCATCGAGGAACCCCACCACCTCCGCCAACCCAGCGCCCTCTGCCGCCTGCGGCAGGTACGTGTGCTGATCCAACGCCTGCGCACCCATTCTGAACCCCTTCCATTCGAAATAATCGTAACATATTTCGATTCTTTCGAATAGGTGCGTGCCCTGCACCCGGGACGAGTGATCACCGAGCCCGACGGCGCGGGCAGCCACTCCCCCTGCCGAGCCGAAACAGACATTGCGCGATCTCCGCGGAACCCCTCCCAGGGGTAGTTCCTTTCCCCCTGCGGGTCACCGACCACCCCCTCCGGGGAGTTATCGAACGCCGACTTCCGGCGAAAACTAGTAGTCGTCCGAGAACACCAAAACCCCGAACTTCAGGAGCCACAGAATGTCCTCGACCACAACACGCACCGCAGCCGCAGCCGCAGCCGGCGTCGCCCTCGCCTTCGGTGCCGTACTGGCCCAGAGTGCCACCGCCGCAGCAGTACCCACCGATGCCGCCGGACCGAACTTCCCGCACACCTTCCAGGTGCGCGACCGTATCGGATGCGCCAACGCGTGGCCCATGGTCGCCTGCGATGCCCCCGACGAGGATGTCCCCGAGCAGGTCGAACTCTATGAGCCGGGCACCTCACTCACCCAGCCGGGCGGCGTCGACCTGTTCGGCAACTCCAGCGCCACGTACCACGCCGCGAACTACCCCCTCGAACCCGACGACGGCGTGATCTCCCATTCCCTCGACCCCGACATGCCCTGGATCTGACCACCGCCGGGCTCCGTCGCCGAGTTCCCCTCGCCGCCGGAGCATACCGGTGACGCGAACTATATTGACAGCCAATCCTTTCCGCGGTGCCGGCACTTCGACTTCTGTCAACTGTAGGGCGGGTATAGCATTCTGTGACCGATCCGTATGCGGGATCGGAGTGGCCCCTGGATCGGCCATCGAGAACAGATCGAGCGCCCAGTGGGCGGATCAAGGTCCGAGTGCCGCGTTGTGCGCGGTGAGAATCGCACCCAACAGGTAGTGGCCGTCTGCGGAGTCGAGCGCGATCACGCCTCCGACCGCGGTGACGGCGGGATGGATATGTGCTGCGGGCTCGTCGGCCAGCATCCAGGCGAGAGTGTTCTCGTCGTGCCGGGGACGGTATTGCACACCATCGACATCGGGGTTCGCGGCGAGGATCGCGGCCACCCATCGACGGGTGTGTAGATACCCTGAGGGGTCGCACTTCGACAACCAGGCGCCGGCATTGATCCGGGACGCCCCGGTCCCGGTCAGATCCACGACCTGGACGATGCGGGTGGTCCGCAGTTCGCTCAGCACCCGGCGGGCGATCTTCACCTGCGGGATCAGCCGAGGGGACTGGTCGACCGGCAGGTTGCGGCAGAGCGTCTCGGCAACTGCCGCGCCCGGGCTGTCACCGACGTACAGGTACGCGTAGGAGCCGTCGAGACTGTCGAACCGGCCCCCGACGCGCGCGCGAGGTCGGGCGGTGGGATTCAACTCCGCGGCATCGCGGGTGGCGCTGTGGATGCGCCACAGCGACGTATCGGCGGGGATCGTGGTAATCAGGGCAGCAGGCAACGGTGTGGGTGGATCCGGGTAAGTCACTGCCGATTCAATCCTGCGTCAGGTCGTCGGCCATGTCCCGCAGATCCTGATCGTGCCCGCCTTCGACGGCGAGCGCAGCCGGTGATCGCGGGTCGTCGGCGAAGTCGGTCGGGCTCAGCCACCAGGACGCTACCCCCCACGGGTCCTCCTTCGCACCCAGGGTGCGGTTGATTTCGGCGACGATCGGGCGGACCAGCCGGCGTTCGGCGTCGAACTGGAAGGCGGGATACAGCTTGTGTCCCGACACCGGTAGCGCGATCACCGTGCCGGACGCCGACAAGCGGCTTGCAGTGTTCCGGCTGGTTGCCGCCTTTCCCAGGACACGGCTGACGGCGGTGGAGTCGAGCATCTCGTGCTGGTCGACGATCGAGTTCAGTACCGATGCGACGATTCGCGTCCGGGCGACGGCCGCGGCGGCCGGGTTGGCCACCGCACGCTCCTGTTGACGTGCCAGCGCAGGGCTCATCGACAGCAGCGCCGTCACGTCGTCGCGGACGGGACGCAGGGCCGGCCGGCGGGAGAATTCCTCGACCAACAGCTCGACGAGGTCCGGGTCCGACAAGGCATGGATCGAGTCGCGTGCGCGATCTCGGTCGACGAGCATGTGCATCACCTCCGCTGGTGCCAGAAGTGTACCGCGTACCGTCCGTGTCAGGATAGGGCCGTGGACAACACGGGCGTCCACTCGCCGCGGGACAGCATCTGCCATCATCTCGGCTATCGCGGTCAGTCCTCGGGTGAGACGTCGCGGACCGCCGTGGCCAGGTGCTCGACATCGGTGCCGACGGCGGGCAGAGTCACCGGTGGTGCGGGCAGTGGTGGCCACCACTGGCAGCCCGTTGACGAGCTGATCCGGTATATCTCCGGCTACCAGCAAGGTCCCCCAAGCATTGCGCGCACGAAGGTACCCCCGGATTGTGGGTCGGCAACGATGGTGATTACCAGGCTTTTTCGCTTGCAGGTGCCGACCGCAGCCCGTCTTCTATTTTCTCGCGATGATAGGTAAAGACGAATTTGATGTTGACACAGATTGCTCCGTCTTTCTTGACGGGGTTCCCGGCGTTACGTGAATCCTCCGGCACAGGGACCACCTGCACGAGATCACGACGTCGCACGTTGCACTTGGCGAGCTCTCCACCCCGTCGCCAGGCACGTCACCTTGCGAGTTCGAAAAACTTACAGTTTCCGCCACATCACGTGATGTGTCCGAGGATCACGGTGTGAACGTGATGGGCCTTGTCGACGCCGCGGAAGTCGGCTTCGTATGTGGTCCCAGCGACGGCGAGGGCGATGCTGCTGGAGGAGAAGAATTGGCCGGCCCACGATTTGTTGCTGAGGAATGCGATCGACCGGATGTGCTTGTAGGGGATGGACGTGATCGCGGTGCGCTTGCCGACGAAGCTCTTGTCCTGGATCACGACGCGCAGGTTCGTCATCCCGAGGAAGCCGGTACCCGCGCCGATGCAGTCGTAGACGGCGATGATTTGCTCACCGGGAAGGATTCCCTGTTCGACCTGCTTCAGCTGCTCCGACTTGTCGAAGATCGGTTCAGTCATGGCGACTCCTTCGATATCGGTGCGGAAGTCCATTCTCGCAGAGAGAGGCCCTGCACTCAGCCGGGTGAGATCGGCTCGAATGGCCGGATCTCGTCCTGCCCGGGTCGAACGACTCCGGCGGAGGACTCGGGCACCTCGTTCCACGCGCCTTCGAGGTCGCGGAGGGGTTCGGAAACCACGAAACGAGTCTCCCCACCCAGTTCGTGCAAGACCTCGACTTCGGGGTGCAATGCGCGCAGCTTCGCGAGTTCGGTGGAGAAGAACAGCGACCTCGACTGCCGTTCACTCGAGTACCGGAAGACCCACAGCGATTCACCCTCGGTGGTGGCGACGGTCATCTGCACCGGATGGTCGACACCGTGTGCTCGGCCGACGTCTTCGACGAAGCCGACCGCGCGGGCAACCGCACCGAAAGGATCGTCGGCGAGGCCGAATGTGAGGGCGAGGAAAAACAACGTTTCGGAATCTGTCGAACCCTCGATGTCGAGGAACAGGGCCGGGTCGACGGCCATCACCAGGTCGCGTCTGATCTCGTGGAATCCGCGCAGGGCGCCGTTGTGTACCCACAACCACCGCCCGTGCCGGAAGGGGTGACAATTGCTGCGCTGCACCGGTGTTCCCGTCGAGGCACGCACGTGAGCAAGCAGCATCCGCGTTCGCACTTGGCCGGCGATCTCCCGCAGGTTGCTGTCGTTCCAGGCCGGTTCGATGCTCTTGTACACCGCCGGCTCACTGCCTTCGCCGTACCAGCCGACGCCGAATCCGTCACCATTGGTGGTCGTCGCCCCGAGACGCGAGTGCAGACTCTGATCGATCAGCGAGTGTTTAGGGCGGAACAACAGGTCCTCCGCGAGGATCGGTTCACCCGAGTAGGCCATCCACCGGCACATACCTCAATCCAAGCACTCGCCACCGGCCGCGGGGGCGGAACTGGGAAATCCTCTTCGACAGCTGGCTCGTCCTGTGGTGTGCCTCGACCTCGGGACCATCAACGCCCCCCTTCGCCGCCCCGTGCCCGGAAGACATGAGCTAACCGCGCTCACCCGTTCGCTGCTCCCGCCAACGGCTGGGGCTGACCCCGAAGTGCCCGCGGAACCATCGTGAGAAGTTGCTCGGCGCCGAGAAAGCCAGCACGTCCGCGATCTCGGTGAGACTCAGCCGAGGATTCGCCACCATCCGTTCGGCGAGCTCGGCGCGGGTGCTGTCGAGGACCGTCGAGAACGACTCACCATTCTCCGCGAGCCTGCGGTGCACAGTCCTCCGATCCACACCTAGACTGCGGGCCACCTGCTCGACGGAACAGCGGCCGGTGGGGAGCAGTAGTTCGATCAGCTCGCGGACCCGGCTCACGATCGTCACGTCGTCGACCGGTTCCCAGGAGTCCAGCAACTGCTGTGTGTAGGGGCGGAGGAGCGGGTCGGACATCTTGTTCGGCGCGTCCAGGTCGGCCGCCTCGATGACGATGCCGGCGAACTCGTTCTCGAACGTGACGACTGGACCGAACAATCGCCGATGCGTTGCCGTGTCCGCCGGCGCCGGGTGTGGAAAGCACACCGTGAGGGGTCTCCAGCCGCCGCCGAGGAAGTCGCGCAGCAATCGGTGCAGCACGCCGACCGCGAGTTCGATGGACTGCCGAGTCTCGAGTGCCTCGCCGAGATCGAGTTCGATGCGGAGGGTCACCAGGCCGCTCACCTCGGACATCCGCGTCCGCAACGCCTCGTTGTACGTGTGCGCATACCGAGTGAGCACGCGCAGGGCACTGCGGACGTCGGGTTCCTCGCGGACGACGAGACTGAGCGGGCCGAGGTTGGAGAACTGTCTGCGTTCGGCAAGGCGCACTCCGAAGTCTTCTTGCCCGGACGCCTCCACCGACTGCTCGAGGAGGCGCGCGATCGCCGCGGCCGGGACCCACCGGTCCTGTAGTGCCAGGCCGGACGGATCGAGGCCCGCGGATCTCATCAACGGCGCCGGGTCGATCCCGAACGACCGGCACAGCTCCAGGTAGCCATTCAGCGACGCGTAGCGCGCAAGGGGTTTCATGCCACCTCCGATTGCCTGTCCCAGAATGATAGGCCGACTGTCCCGTCAGGATAAGCGCCGGGCCCCGCATGACCGTACTGTTAGGTGCATCACAGAAGCGGCGCGGAGAGGTGATCGGCCACACCGAATCAACCCCGCCAACCGGCCGCGAGCGGCCAGCCGCGGCACCGCACCGATCATCACGTTGAAGAGGAGAAACACTGTGGCACAGGCAGTTCGGTTCTACGAGCACGGCGCTCCGGAGGTCATGAAGTGGGAGAACGTCGAGGTCGGAGAGCCCGGCCCCCACGGAGTCCGGATCCGGCACGAGGCCGTCGGACTGAACTTCGCCGACACCTACTTCCGTACCGGCCTCTACCCGGCCGAACTACCCGCAGGCATGGGTGTGGAGGCGGCCGGTGTCGTCGAAGAGGTCGGCTCCGGCGTGACCCACGTGCAGGTCGGCGACCGCGTCACCTACACGGGCAGCCCGCTCGGCGCCTACAGCACCGAACGCGTGATGCCGGCCGCACCGCTGATCCCGCTGCCGCAGGCGATTCGCTTCGACACCGCGGCTGCGATGACCATGCGGGGTCTGACCGCGGCATACCTGCTGCGCCGCATCTACCCGCTGAAGGCGGGCGACACCGTGCTGCTGCACGCGGCGGCCGGGGGCGTCGGCCTGATCTTCACTCAGTGGGCGAAGTTGCTGGGCATCAACGTGATCGGCACGGTGTCGACCGACGAGAAGGCCGCGATCGCCCGCGCCCACGGGTGTGAGCACGTGATCGTCTACACCCGGGAGAACGTCGCCGAGCGGGTTCGCGAGATCACCGACGGCGCCGGCGTCCCGGTGGTGTACGACAGCATCGGCGAGTCCACCTTTCAGACCTCGCTCGACTGCCTCGCCCGGCGCGGACTGCTGGTGTGCTTCGGAACGGCCTCCGGACCGATTCCGCCGATCAACGCGATGCAGTTGGCAGTCAAGGGTTCGCTGTTCGTGACCCGCCCCGCTCTCGCCGACTACATCGCCGACCCGGCAGAGCGCGCCGAACTCGCCGGTGAACTGTTCGGACACGTCGAGGCCGGCCGGATCCGGATCGAGATCAACCAGAGTTACGGGCTCGAGGACGCCGTCCAGGCGCACCACGATCTCGAATCCGGCCGCAGCATCGGCTCCTCCGTGTTCCGACTCTGACAGCGGGCCACCACATTCACCCCGACGGAGACACCACCATGACCGACACCGCGCAACTGACCTACTCGCCCGAACCACACACGATCCTCTCCCCTTCCGGGTCGTTCCGGATCGCACCACTCACCTGCTCGATCGGCGCCGAACTGTTCGACGTGAACCTCGGCGATGCCGCCCGCGACGACGCCCTGTTCGCCGAACTGCGGGAACTGCTGCTCGAGTACAAGGTCCTGTTCCTCCGCGACCAGGACATGTCCCGCGCCGAGCACGTGGCGCTGGCCGAGCGGTTCGGCCCGCTCGAGGACCACCCCGCCGTGGGGAGCGACCCGGACCACCCCGGGCTGGTGCGCATCTACAAGGACCTCGACAGCCCGGCCGACCACTACGAGAATGCCTTTCACTGCGACGCCACCTGGCGCGAGAATCCGCCCATGGGCTGCGTGCTCCGTTGCGTGGAGACGCCCCCGATCGGCGGAGACACCATCTGGGTGAACATGGCCCTGGCCTACGACAAGCTGCCCGACGCGGTGAAGAAGCAGATCGACGGACTACGCGCCCGGCACAGCATCGAGGCGTCGTTCGGTGCCGCGCAGCCGCCGGAACAGCGGCAGGCGCTGCACCAGAGATTCCCCGACGCCGAGCACCCCGTGGTGCGCACGCACCCGGAGACCGGCGAAAAGATCCTGTTCGTCAATGCTTTCGCGACCCACTTCGTCAACTACCACACCCCGGAGCACATCCGGTACGGCATCGACTACGCGCCCGGCAGCAGCAACCTGCTCAATTACCTGATCAGCCAGGCGTCGATTCCCGAGTACCAGGTGCGGTGGCGCTGGACCAAGAACAGCGTCGCGATCTGGGACAACCGGTCAACCCAGCACTACGCGGTCCAGGACTACTGGCCCGCCGTCCGCAAGATGGAACGCGCCGGGATCATCGGCGATCGGCCCTTCTGAAACTTTCTCTCCCCCTGTTGATCCGAACCACCTCGAACGGAGAACACCCATGCACTTCCACGACGACGCCCTCTTCCCCGAGACCCAGGAGAAGCTGGTCATCACCGCCGCCCCGTACGGCCCCGAGTGGGAGCCGGACGACTTCCGCGAAGACCTGCCACTCACAATGGACGAGCACGTCCAGAAGGCGGTCGACTGCTACGAGGCCGGCGCCACCGTCCTGCACATCCACGTCCGCGAACTCGACGGCAAGGGCTCCAAGCGGTTGTCGAAGTTCAACGAACTGCTCGGCCGCCTCCGGGAGGCCGTACCGGACATGATCCTGCAGGTGGGCGGATCGATCTCGTTCGCACCCGAAGGTGAAGGCGCCGACGCGAAGTGGCTCAGCGACGACGCTCGGCACATGCTCGCCGAACTCGACCCGAAGCCCGACCAGGTGACCATCGCCATCAACACGAACCAGATGAACATCATGGAGTTGATGACCGCCGACGACATCGCCGGCACCTCGTTCCTGCGTCCGGAGATCGCAGACGCCTACCGTGAGATGGTCGTGCCCTCCGGACCGTCGTGGGTGGAGGAGCACCTGAAGCGTCTGCAGGCCGCAGGAATTCAGCCGCACTTCCAGCTCGCCACCGTAGCCCAGCTCGAAACTGTCGAACGCCTCATTCGGCGCGGCGTGTACACCGGCCCGCTGATGGTCACCTGGGTCGGCATCGGCGGCGGCTTCGACGGCCCCAACCCGTACAACATGATGGAGTTCATCCGCCGCACCCCGGACGGCGCCGTGCTCACCCTCGAAACCCTGATGCGCAGCGTGCTCCCGATGAACACCATGGCGATCGCCATGGGCCTGCACGCCCGCTGCGGCAACGAGGACACCATCTGGGGTCGCAAGGGCGAGAAGATCACCTCCGTTCAGCAAATCGAGCAACTCGTCCGCATCGCCGGTGAACTCGGCCGCGAGGTCGCCACCGGCAAGGAGGCCCGCGAGATCTACAAGCTCGACGAGCGGTACGCCGACGCCGAGGAGACCCTCGCCAAGATCGGATTCGCGCCCAGCCGCCGGCCGGGACAGCTCGGCTTCACCCAGCACGCCTGAGTGTCGGTGCCGGGGGAACTCGCATCGTGACCGGGGAGAGAGCCGAGCAGATCGCCGCTCGCTCTCTCCCCACCCCTTTATCACTCCTGTCCGCCATAGGAGGCCTCATGGGACTGCCTGCCACCACCGCCCTGAACACCACCACCCCGAAGACCACTGCCCCGAAGACCGCACCGGCCTCCCGGTCCCGGTTCTATCCCTGGATCGTCTTCGCACTCACCTTCGGTCTGCTGCTGTCGGACTACATGTCCCGCCAGGTCCTCAGTGCCGTTTTTCCGATCCTCAAAGCCGAATGGACGCTGACCGATTCGCAGTTGGCGTCGCTCAGCAGCATCGTCGCACTGATGGTCGGCCTGCTGACGCTCCCGCTGTCGCTGCTGGCCGACCGGTGGGGCCGGGTGAAGAGCCTGGTCCTGATGGCCGTGCTCTGGAGCATCGCCACACTGCTCTGCGCGGTGGCAAGCAGCTACGAGCAGATGCTCGGAGCCCGATTCCTCGTCGGCGTGGGTGAGGCCGCCTACGGCAGCGTCGGCATCGCCGTCGTCCTCAGCGTGTTCGCCCCGCGAGTGCACTCCACGCTCAGCGGCGCCTTCATGGGTGGCGGATCGTTCGGGTCCGTGATCGGCGTCGCCCTCGGTGGCGTGATCGCTGTCAACCTCGGCTGGCGCTGGTCGTTCGCCGCCATGGCCGTCTTCGGACTCATGCTCGTCGCCCTCTTCCGGGCTCTCGTCTCCGAACGAAAATTGGCTCTGCATGCGGCCGACGACGACCCGGCCGACACACCCGGTCCCACCGGATTCCGGGCGCCGATCTCGAGCCTGTTCACCACCCCCGCCGTCGTGTTCGCCTACGTCGGTGGTGGTCTCCAGATGTTCACCGCGGGTGTCCTGCTGGCTTGGCTGCCGAGCTTCTTCAACCGCTCCTACGGCCTCGCACTCGACAAGGCCGGCGCGATGGCGTCGATTTTCGTCCTCCTCGTCGGCAGCGGCATGGTGGTGTGCGGAATGATCACCGACCGCATCAGCCGCAACGATCCCGCGCGTAAATGGACCACCGCGGTGGTCTTCGGCGTAATCTCCCTCGTCTTCCTCGGCACCGGCTTCCAGATGCCCTCCGGCACGCTCCAATTGGTTCTGATCGGCATCGGTGCCTTCTTCTCCGCCGGCTCGTCCGGTCCCATCGCCGCCATGGTCGCGAACCTCACCCACTCGTCGGTGCGTGCCTCCGCCTTCGGCACACTAACCCTGGCCAACAACCTCCTCGGACTGGCACTGGGACCGTTCGTCGTCGGGGTGCTGGCCGACCGCTTCGGGCTTGTCACCGCATTACAGATCGCACCCCTGATCTACATCGTCGCGATCGTCGCCCTGATCCTCGGCAAGCGCGCCTACCCGGCCGGACGCCGCAAGCTCGCCGCCCTCACCGCTACCTCATAGGAAACCGGAGCCACTCGTGACTACCTCCACCTCACCGACCGTGGTGATCGTTCCCGGACTGCGCGACCACGTCGCCGACCACTGGCAGACGCTGCTCGCCGAGAGACTCGACACCGTGCGAACGGTGCCGCCGCTCGAACGCGACAAGTTCAGCCTGGCTGCCCGGATCGCGGCACTCGACGACGTCCTCACCGACATCGACGGCCCGGTAGTCCTGGTCGCGCACAGTGCGGGAGTGGCGATCACAGTCCACTGGGCCCAGCGGTGCACCCGCCCGGTCCAGGGCGCCCTGCTCGCCACTCCACCGGACCTCGAGGAACCACTGCCCGCGGGGTATCCCACCCCCGAGGACCTCGAGCAGGGTGGCTGGGAGCCCGTCCCCCGGCGCCGGCTGCCGTTCCCCAGCGTCGTCGCCGCCAGCACCAACGATCCGATGGCTCGCTTCCGCCGAGTCGCCGGAATGGCCGAGTCGTGGGGCAGCCGGCTCGTCGACCTCGGAGCCGTCGGTCACCTCAATCCCGCCGCCGGCTACGGGTATTGGCCGTACGCCGAGGAGTTGCTCCGGGAGTTGATCGACTCGACGGCCGCCGCCGCGCTGTCTTAGCGCATCGCCCACCTTCCTACTCCGAGAAAGTGTCCCGTGCTGAACCTCTCCGTACTTCTCGAAGACTCCGTCCGCCGATTCCCCGACCGTGACGCCCTGATTCTCGGCGACGAGCGGATGTCCTACGCCGATCTCGACGCCCGGTCCGACCAGGTCGCGAACCTGCTGGTGTCGACGGGTGTCCAACCCGGCGACACGGTTGCGCTCTCCTGCCCCAACATCCCGCAGTTCCCCGTCGTCTACTACGGCATCCTCAAAGCCGGTGCGGTAGTCGTGCCACTCAACGTGCTGCTCAAGGAGCGTGAGATCGCCTATCACCTCGCCGATTCCGACGCCACGGCGTATTTTTGCTACGACGGCACTCCCGACCTGCCGATGGGCGAGTACGGGCGGTCCGCGTTCGCGCAGAGTCCGCACTGCCGCAGCATGTTCCGCATCACCACCGACCCGGACGCGCCCGTGACGATCGACGGCATCGGCACACTGACCGACGCCATGGCGCCACACAACGCCGCCTTCGAGACCGTCGTGCGCGAAGCGGGCGACACCGCCGTCATCCTGTACACCAGCGGGACCACCGGAAAACCGAAGGGCGCCGAGCTCACACACGCCAACATGGTGCTCAATGCGCTGACCGCCAACCGCCTGTTCGAGAGCACACCTACCACTCACGACCGATACCTGGTGACGTTGCCGCTATTCCACTCGTTCGGCCAGACCGTCACCCTCAATGCCGGGATCTCGGTGGGGGCGACCCTCGTGCTGCTGCCCCGGTTCGAGGCCGCCGCCGCACTCGACCTCATCGAACGGGAGAACATCACGGTCTTCGCTGGGGTGCCCACCATGTACTGGGGTCTGCTCGGCGCCCTCGACGAACACCCCGCCGACATCGCTCGCATCGCCGGCAACATGCGCCTCGCGATCTCCGGTGGCGCCGCGTTACCGGTGGAGATCCTCACCCGGTTCGCCGACCGCTTCGGGGTGCAGATCCTCGAGGGGTACGGACTGTCCGAGACGTCACCGCTCGCGACGTTCAGCGACCCCGGCCGTGAGCCACGGCCCGGGTCGATCGGCGTCCCTGTGTGGGGAATCGAGGCCCGGCTCGTCGACCAGGAGTGGAACACCGTCACCGGAGCCGACCGGATCGGCGAGATCGCGCTGCGCGGCCACAACGTCATGAAGGGTTACTACAACCGACCGGACGCCACCGCAGAAGTGGTGCGCGACGGCTGGTTCCGGACCGGCGACCTCGCTCGCGTCGACGACGACGGCTTCTACTACATCGTCGACCGGGCCAAGGACCTGATCGTGCGCGGCGGATTCAACGTGTATCCCCGCGAGATCGAGGAGGTCCTCCTCGGCCACGACGCCGTCTCCCTCGCCGCCGTCGTCGGTGTCCCCGACGACAGCCACGGCGAGGAGGTCAAGGCGTACATCATTCTCGAACCCGGCGCACAGGTCACCGCAGACGAGCTGATCGCCTGGGCGAAGCAGCAGATGGCGAGCTACAAGTACCCCCGCACCGTCGAATTCGTCACCGCCCTGCCGATGACCGCCACCGGCAAAATCCTCAAACGCGAACTCGGCCGCGCCGGAGCCGGGGTTTGATCCAGAACGCGCCAACAGACTGTCAGCCGTCGGCACCCATCTCGGCGAGCTCGGTCCGCAGGCGCTCGTTATCCGCCGGAGTCCAGCCGTCGGGCGGCAGGATCGCACTCCACGCATCGGCGATATCGACGACGTAGGAATGTCCGTGTCCGTCCGGAACACCTGTGGACACCGCCATGTCCGCCGCAACCTGGAAGAACGTCACGAACGGGAACCACTGCGTGCTGTCGAGAACGTCGTAACCGCGCTCCTCCTTCAGCCAGTCCGGCTCGCGCAGTAACAACTCCGGCGACCACCAGACGATCGGATCCGACGGGTGCTGCAGATAGACCATCCGTGGTTGCCCCCACGGGGCATCGGGGCGCGGCAGATCCTCCGCCGCCCGCGCCCCGAAGCGCACCGTTTCACCCTGCTCGTAGACCGGAAGCCATTCGGGCGAGCCCGGATCGCGGTTCGTGGTGACGTCGGTCCAGATCTCGTTCGCATTCGGCGGTCCCGTGAACAGCACACCGTCGGTGCGGGCCTCGACGTCGTCGACGTTGCCGAAAGCGCTTTCACCACCGAAGGAACCGAGGCTTTCACCCATCACCACCAGTTTCGGGCGGGACTCCGGTGGCAATTTCTCCCATTTGTCGTACACGGCGTCGAACAACGCCTCCCCGGCCTGGTGAGCCCGCTCCTTGTCGACGAGGAAGGACAGCCAACTCGGCAAATATGAGTACTGCAACCCGACCGTCGCGGTGTCGCCGTTGTACATGTACTCCAGCGAGGAGACGAGACTTTCATTGATCCACCCGGTGCCGGTGGTGGTCGCCACGCCCACCACCGCACGATCGAACCCGCCGGCGCGTTCCAGCTCGTCCGCCGCCACCTGGGCGTTCTCGCGGATCGAATCACCGCCACTGGCGAGCCCCGCGTAGGTCCGAATCGGCTCCACCGCGGCTCGACCGCCGTTGAACGCAGACAAGTCTTCGACGGACGGGCCACGCGAAATGAACGAGCGGCCCTGCCGTCCCAGCGAATCCCACGTCACCAGCGACTCCGGCCCGCCCGATCGCAGCGGTGACGTAGGCGGCTCGTCGCCGGCCTTGGTCTCCTGGTTGACGGCGGCGAACGAGCTGTTCAGACCCGACATGATCGCGCGAACTGCAGCCCCGTTGACCAGTGCGAATACCAGCGCTACGACTATTACTCCGATCACGGTCGCCGAGATCCGCCGGGGCACCACACGGCTGATCTTGCGTTCGACCCACCGCACGGCCCGCAGCAGCACCCGGGCCGTGGCAACCAACCCGACGTACACCAGCAACGCCACGATCCCCATGACGAGATAGCCCCACCATGGGAAGGGCGCCGCGCTCATAATTTCCCGGAGTTCAGCCTGCCAGTTACCGAACCACACCAGCATCACTGCGGTTCCGACGAGACCGACGACCGCCGCCGTCCGGCGAACCATCGTCTTCACGTGGTCCGATGCCTCCCGCTGCACAAGATAGCGCACGAACTTGGAGCCGAGAAACCCGACGGCGTAGCCGATTGCAGCCGACACACCGGTAACCAGTCCCTGGAAGAACGGCCCACGGGGCAGAAGCGTCGGCGTCAACGACAGCCACACGAACAGTACGGCAATTACCAGTCCGCCGAATGCGTACCGGTCGGGAAGCCAGCGTCGATGCCCAGGCGGCCGCGCGGCACTGGTGTCGCGTCCGGGTGCACTGTCGATCACGTCGGTCGCCATGGCTCGTTGCGTCCTCTCCATGACGGGCGGACTCTCGGGTGCCTCGTCCGCTATTTACCATTCTCCGTCATGCGAGGGTCGCGACCTATCAATTCCCCCAGAAATTATCATCACGGACATGCCCGCGATGCTGGCACTACCCACCGAATCTACGCCAGTGTCTTCGCCTTGATCGCCTGGAACTCGGCGTCGGTGATCGTCCCGGAGTCGAGCAGCGCCTTGGCATCCGCGATCTGCTGGGCGGGTGACTGTCCCGCGACGTCCCGGATATAGGAATCCTGCGTCTGCCTGAACTGCTGGGCAGCGGCCATCGATCGCTTCGCCATGCCGTCACTCCTGACGATCAGGTAGATCAGCGCCGACAAGAAGGGAATGATGAACAGGAAGAAAATCCAGATCGCCTTCACCCACCCCGAAGTTTCATGGTCTCGGAACAAATCGGTAATGATCGAAAACAGCACCGTCAGATACGCCGCAAAGGCGAAACAGACGAAGATGAACCAGAAGAATTCCCAAAAGCCTTCCATTTTCGGAGCTCCGTCCACTCGAGGTTGGATCAGGACGCCAGGATTTTGGCCTTCTCCGCGTTGAACTCCTCCTCGGTGAGAACTCCCTGATCGCGGAGTTCGCCGAGTTGCTTCAGGGCGGCCATGCGATCCATGCCACCGGAGGGCGGTGCGGGCTGACTCGACGCAGGGAGCGGAGCCGCTTCCTGCTGTGGTGCAGGCTGGTTCGCCGCCCACCGCTGTCCCTGCCGTCGCGATACCCGGTTGGAGACGGCGGTCGCGGTGCCCGCCACGACAGCGGTCCGGGCCATCCCGCGTAGAAGTCCTGGCATGATATTCCTCCGCTTTCGAGTATTCGGTGCGTCAGCCGGTGGTTTCGTCGAGTGCGTCGAGCGCTGCCAGAATGCCTTGGACGGGGATGCGCCCGGACGCGACGAGTTGGGCGCCCTCGCGCCGCAGTGCCGAGGCGAACGGTGCGGCCCAGCGATTCTCGTACACCAGGATCGCTCCGGAACAACCTGGCTGTAGTACGGCGGCCGCCTCCTCGAGGTCCGTTGGGTCGACCAGGCCCGTCGCCGCCTCGGCGAACAGCGTCACATCCACGCCGCCCTCGAAGCCGAGATCCTCGATCTCGATACCGGATATCGATCCGTCGGTTTCCTTCCGGACGAAGACGAGATCGTACACCCGGATGATGTTGCGCTCGACCAGGTCGATCAGGTGAGGAAGTGCCGATCCGTCGGGTTGTCGATCACTGGGGAACTCCACGACGAGGTAGTCGATGGGCCCGAGTTCGTCGATATCGGTGTCATTCACTGCGAGACCTCTCTTCTGAAGCGGGCAGCGACAGCCACGCGGGGCGTCATCTCAGTATCACCCGCCGAGGGACAACGGCGCTAGAGAATGACGCCGCCTGCTGACGGCACCATCGTCGGTACTCACTCCGGCCCGCGGATCTCGCACTCGTGGGGAGTCAGCACCGCGAGCACGTCCGCCATGGTGCCTGCGTGCAATGCCGATCTCTGCCGCTGAGCGCCGTTACCAAGGGCGTGGACTCGCGCGATCGCCTCCCTGGTGCGGGTGTAGTCACCGGTTTCTTCGAGTGCTGCACGGGTGTGGGCGAGTAGTCGCGAGAGCACTGTGGCTGCGGGGACTACCTGTTGGGTGATCACGTCGACGCCGTGTCCGTCCATGCCCTCGCGGGAAGCCCGCCAATACGCCGCGCCGAGAACTTCGGAGTCGACGAGTGGAGCGAGGTCACCACGGTCGATCGACCTTCGTGCCGTGGTGACCAATCCACGGACCAGGGTGGCGAGCAGAATGGTCTCCTCGACAGTAGCGGGAACGTCGCTGACCCGTATTTCGATGGTCGGCTGGTGCGCGCACAACCGGATATCCCAGTAGATCATTGCGGTATCGAGGATGCTTCCGCAATCGAGCATCGTCGCGACCACGTCGTCATAGTGGCGCGCCGACCGGAAATACGGCGGCGGCCCGGCGCTCGGCCACCGAGTCCACAGAATGTGCCGCCAGCTCGCGTACCCGGTATCCCGACCGGCGAGGATGGGGGAATTCGCGGTCAAGGCCAGCAAAGCGGGCATCCAGGGTCGAATATGGTTGCTGATCTGCACGGCGATGTCACGGTCGGGGACGCCGATATGAACGTGACAGCCGCAGATCACCTGTTCGGCCAGTGATCCGAAATGGGTCGCCATCCGTTGGTAGCGCGGAAGATCGGTAATCATGTGGGGTGGCGGTCCCACCACAGGAACACCGGCGGCCAACAGGCGGGCTCCGGCGCGCGCGGCTGCGGCTGCCGTCGAGGACCGGGCCCGGTGCAGCTGCCGGCACACGTCCGCGATGGTGGCGCACACCGGGGTCGCTGTCTCGATCTGGCATTGCGCGAGTTCGAGTTGCAGTTCGATGTCGAGTGCCTGCCCGGCCGCGGCGACGGCAGCGTTACACATAAGTGGGACGCCCGACTCGGGATCGACGAGAAGGAATTCTTCTTCCACCCCGATCGTGGGCGGACCCATCGACGGTGAGCATCCGGAATCGGCAGGATTCGCATAAGTGGACGTCATCGCCTGCTCCTAGCCGGCCGGTCAATGCATCACTATCAATGATCAGCGTCGCACGTCGTCAACGATCGTGCGAGTGCTTCCGTCAAAGAAATACGAAACGCTTTCGGCACAAAGGACGGTCGGGTCCGCGACTGCACCGATCAGGTCGGTACTCCGGTCACCGACGCATCTGGGTCTGACTCGAGGGCATGATCCCGCCATCCGACGAGCACCTTGTGCACGGCCTCGGCGCCGTGCAGCGGGTCGGGCGGTGCGGGCAGGTCTGCTGGATAGATGAGAAACGGGGTGCTTTGGGGTCCTCCCATGCCGCCGTGCGAGCCGACCTGCTCCTCGAACGCCGCGACCTCGTCGGTGTCGGGCCAGTAGGCACCGCCGACCATGATGTCGGCAACGTTGTCGAAGTTGTCGGTACGTCGCACCTTCTCCAGCGCGTCAGGGCCCATCACAGCGAGCGGGTTCTCCCCTGTGACCTCCCCTGTTGCGACGTCGACCTGACCTCGAGGCCCGAGAACGACGGACCCGCCGGGTGCGGCAACCAGCAGGAAACCGATTCCTGGATGTTCTCGCAGACCGGTGAGCAGGCCAGGGTGGGCGGCCTCGATGGCGTTGACGTCGGCCCGTCCGGGCAGGTCCGGGAAGTAGATCAGACCGAGGTTGCCTGAGCCGAGCACGATCGGCTCGCCGGCGGGAGCGTGCGCATCCTCGCCGGCCGTTTGTGCGTGCACGCTGGCCGCGGCGTAGCCGCGCCCCTCCGCCCCGGGTTGTGCGGAGACGTCCGGTTCGCGCTCGTACCAGTGACGCTTGACTGCGGTCGGTTCTCGCTGCACACCGAGTCGGATGATCAACTGCCCCAAGGTTTCCCCGTAGCGTTGAAGAAAGGTCGCGCCCTGGCTCTGCCCGTGATCGGACAGCACGACGACGCGGTAGGGCCGATCGGACTGTTCCACCACGGCGAGCAGCATCTCGACGATGTCGTCCAGTTTGGACAGCACCGCGAGGGTCTCGGGCCGGGAGATGCCGGAGTGGTGTGATACCTCGTCGTAGCCGATCAGGTCGACGTAGACGACGCTGCGTCCCTTGATCAGATCACCGACCACCGCGGCGACGGAAACGTCAGTGGCAAGCACGGTCGCGAACGCCCGCACGAACGGATAAACGCCGCCCCGCGGCACCCGCGGTTGAATGTCCTTGCGCTTCTGCCGTAGGGATTGGCGTAGTTCTCGCTGCACCTCGCCGAACATTCGTAGCGACGTGCGCAGCGCACTCGCCGGGTCGGCGAAATAGTCGCTGTAGCCGGCACCGCCGCCGAGGCGCGCACCGCGCATGCGGCTGACGACGAGCACGTTGTCGTTCGCGCCACCGGTGAACAGGTTTCCGCGGCTCGAACCGTCGTGTGCCAGCAGGCCGGGGATGTCGGTTCTTTCGAGTTCGCGCTGCTCGTTGTCGGCCGGATTGCTGAACACCGAAATGTGCCCGGTCGCCTTGTCGTACCAACGAAACGCCGGCACGTTGTGGTTGGAACCGTGCAGCACCCCCAGCTGGGTGGCACCCGTCTGACTGCTCCAATCGGTGTGCCAGGGCCGCAGCCTGTGCGTGTGGCGCACCAACTTCGCCAGTCCGGGCGTGACACCATCGGCAATCGCGCGACGCAGCACGTCGTAACCGAGGCCGTCGATCTGGATGCACAACAGCCCCGGGGACGCGTTCCCGAGGTCGACGTTGCGCCGCAGCCGAAATCGCTGACGACGCACCTGCATCACTCGGTACGCGGTATCGGAGCGAGACGCGATAGCGCCCGACACCACGGAGGTGAACAATGAGAGCAGCGCTGCGAGGACGAACGCATCTCGTGGTTGGTCCACGACCGCGACCGGTACCAGGTACAGCGCCAGCAGCATGATCACGCCGCCGGCGAGGAACACCCCGATGAACAGCAGCACCGGACCGATCCACGACATCAGCCACATCATCACCGGCCACAGGGCGGCACTGAGTACGCCGAACACCAATGCGAGAATCAGCGCAGCCGGCAGGGTCGGCAGCGGAGTGAAACTCGACCCGTCCAGTGAAACCCCGCCGAGGAGGCGGTCGAGCACGATGATCGCGAGCGCTGACGACCCCCAGAGCACGAGGAACTCGACGAACACTCGCACCACACCGCTCACCGTGCGCATCGCAGCTCCCTCGTCATCTGGAATCGTAAGGGGTATGAGCGCAACGGCGGGGCAGGATGACGAGGCATTCCGTCTCCGCTGGCTCGGACATGCCAGCGCACTGATCGTGGACCGCGGGACGGTCATCCTGACCGATCCGGTGCTGACCGACCGCGTAGCCCACCTGCGCCGCCGCACCGGCCCCACCCCGAGCGGTGAGCATGTGCGACACCCGAATGCCGTCCTGCTTTCACACCTGCACGCCGACCACACCCACCTGCCGTCGCTGCGGCTGCTCGATCCGGACGTACCGATCGTGGTGCCGTGGCGAGCGGTCGACGGCCTGCCCGCGTTGCGCGAGTTCGCCGATCGCCTGCTACCGCTGCGGCCCGGCGAACAGATAGCGATAGGCAAAGTAACGGTGCGCGCCGTGCCCGCCCGACACGACGGCCGGCGCTGGCGGCGCGGCCCGCAGCTTGCGCCGGCGATCGGGTATGTCGTCGAAGGAGACCGGCGAACCTACTTCGCCGGCGACACCGACCTGTACCCGAACCTGGCCGAGCATGTCGGCCCGGTAGATCTCGCCTTGCTACCCGTCGGGGGCTGGGGCCCGACACTCGGCAAGGGTCACCTCGATCCACCACGGGCCGCGGTCGTCGCGCGTCTGGTGCAGGCCGGCGTGGCTGTGCCCATCCACTACGGCACACTATGGCCCATCGGCTTCGACGCCGTCCGCCCCCGACGGTTCTTCGGTCCGGGCGCCGAGTTCGTCCGCCACGCCGTCCGGGAGGGCGTGGTGGCGGTGGAGTTGCACCCTGGAGACGAACTCGGTGAGCCGGGAATCCAGGGCGTGTAATTATCGGGTCGAATCACCGAGTGGCAGTGCCGGTATCGCTGAGGTTCGCGTCTCTTATCTCCCTCTCCGGATTCCACGTAGAGACAGCCCAGATGATGACCACGTCGAGAGCGATGATCAACAGTGACCAACCCGGGTAGTAGGGCAACCACAGGAAGTTCGCCAGTATCGATATAGCCGCGACTATGATGGCCGACACTCGGGCCCACCCGGCGCCTGTGAAGAGGGCGAGGCCGACGATCGCGACGATGACGCCGAGGATGATATGGATCCAGCCCCAGGTGGTGAGGTCGAATTTATAGACATAGTTGATGCCGCTGACGAATACTTCGTCTTCGGCGACTGCCGCGATGCCCTGGAAGAACTGGATGATGCCGACGGTGACCATGATGACGGCCGCCGCCATCGACGTACCTGCCGCGAAACCCTGTTTGCCGGATGGATACTCAGAACTCGCTGGATTCACTCCGAAGCTACGATCGGACATGGCTGACCCTTCCCGAGCTACGATGTACCGGAACCACAATTATCTGCCGCCGCGTGGTGCGTTCGCGGCGAAATTCCAATTCCCAACGAACCGGGCGACCTCGTCAATTCTTCGTCAACGCTACGACAGGCGTGGAGAGCGCCGTGCGAATACACTCCACACTTTTCCGCTGCTCGTCACCGATCGTGTATCTGGCTCTTCGTTTACGAGCAGGGGTTCCGTCGGAAGCATCGGTGCACGGCAGTATACGGCGTCGAGCGTGCGCGTGGCGGACCGCTCGACCAGCAGGGGGACGAAGTCTCGTATGCGGCAGTCGTCGAACCGGTGGAGAGTTGCCTCGATCAGATCCTCGACCACCCCCGGCTCGAGGTTTGGGAACCGCTGAATCAGCCGTATTCGGACGACGTCTATATTTTGTCTTTCATTGTCGTCCATGAGAAGAATTGTCCCGCTGTGTCGGGCCTGCGGGGACTCTTTTCGATATCATTTCGACTCATTCTGCTTCAGTGTGGACGCGGGTCGGCCTCGGTGACCTCGACTCCGCCGGTTATCTTCCCGCACCGGATTCGGAGGCGGTGGGAAACGGGCTGGGGCCGAGAGCGACGACGATCGAGGCCGGGCGGAATCCGATCTCGGTCCAGCTCGTGGTGACGGTCAGCGACCCGGTGCGAGGGTAGGTGCCGATCCAGTACAACGGCGTCGTCCGATACGGCCCGGTCTCGCCGGTGGGCGGCTCGCTCGAATGGATCGGGTCGGCAAGGCCGTCGAGTTCGTCGGCGCGGACCCGCACGGTCAGATAAGACCACCGCGCCGACCAGTCGTGGGGGTCGGTCAGGGGACGGGTTTCGTAGCGGGCGAAGTCGGCGCGGATCCCGGTGACCTTCATTGCCAGTTGCAGCAGCAACCCAGACGGGAAAGCGGTGACCGCGGACAGCTCCAAAGTCAAATCTCTCTCGGCGGCGATCGGCATCGGGGCCTCTACGGGTAGGCCCCGGTCGGCGGGTGGCGCGAGAGCCGGCCAGCGATGGCGGCGCATGCCTCATCATTGCATCGCGCGTGGTCGGTCAGGTCGATTTTCGGCAAGGACAGCAGACTTTAGTGGCCGAGAGGCCAACTGGCCCATATCAGTGCCAGTCGGAGTTGGGAATCGCGGTCATGACCGCCCAGATCATGACCGTGTCGAGTGCGATGACGAGGATCGCCCACGCCGGGTAGTGGGGCAGCCACAGGAAGTTGACCACGATCGATGCTGCCGCGATAGTGACCGTCAACGTCCGCGCCCATAATCCACCGCGGAACAGGGCGCCGCCGACCAGCGCGATCAGCAACCCGAGCACGATATGGATCCAACCCCACACGGTGAGGTCGAACTCGTAGGTGTAGTCGGTGCCGACCGTGACGACGGCGTCGTTGCCGACCGCGGCGATCCCCTGAGCGATATGCAAGACGCCGATGGTCACGAGCAAGATCGCGGCCCCAATCATCGTGTCGGCTGCGATCTTCTGCCTGTCGGTCGACTTGTCGGTCACGACGGTCACCTCTCCGGCTCGGATACTGTGAATCCTTTCCAGTGTGCGCCGCACAAAGGGGACGCCATCCCCGAATTCGTGCATTTCAAGCCGGTCACTCGATAGGCCTCAGCTAATGTGCTGACAGATCTCGGCCTGCTTGCCGATGCCATGCCAGTTCGCGGAGCCGGACCCAGTCGACGGTGGGTGCGGCGGGGCGCACGCCCGGGCGGTCGCGGGGCACCCGGACCCGAAGCGCGCCGGCCTCGATCGTGCACCGCACAGGGGTGGGCAGGAGCAGCGATTCGCCGTCGACGCCGACCGGAGTCTCGGGTGTGTCGGAATCGACGATCACCTCGGTGGTCGTGTGCTGCGTCAATCCGCGCACGTTCGCGCGGCGTAGCAGGCCGATGGCCTGGCGGGCGCTCGCGACCGAGACGGTCACGGCGCCGAGGACCCCGCGATCGAGTCGGTCTCGCCGGTTGAGGCCGGCGAGATCACTGGTGCCGTAGGGGTTGTTGCTCACCAGCACTGCTTGCGGGTTCCGCACCGTGATGTCCCCGATCTGGGTCACAAGCGGGGCGCCCGCTCGTCCGGCGAGCAGGTCCGGAAGCATCTGCAGCACGGTGCCGGCCTTGTCGTCGCGGTACGCCGGGCTGCGGACCACCTCGGCGTATACCCCGAACGAGGCATTGTTGACGAACGGGCGCCCATTTATCCGGCCGAGATCGACGGTGACCTCGACGCCGTCGCGCAGGGCGTCGAGGCACCGACTCGGGTCGGTGCGGTCGAGGCCGAGGTCCATCGCGAAGTGGTTGCGTGTCCCGGCGCTGATGACCAGGAACGGCAGGTCGTTCTCTGCCGCGACCGCAGCCACGAGGGCCTGCGTCCCGTCCCCACCGGCCACGCCGAGTAGGTCGGCTCCGCGCTCGACCGCCTGGCGGGCCTCGCCGGTGACGTCGAATTTATTCGGGCCTCCGAGCAGGACCACCTCGGCGCCCAGTTCCTCAGCCTTGCGTTGCAGGTCGAATTTCCCGACCTTGCCCCCACCGGAGTGCGGGTTCATGATCAGCACCGGATGCCGCACCGGCGGGGCAGGCACCTCTCGGACGGCGGTGTCCGATGGCCGTCCACGCAGGGCGGTGCGGGCGCAGAGCACTGAAAGAAAGATCAAAACAAGGGACGCGACAACGACGGCCAGCAGAGCGGCGCGGATAAAGAGGACCAGCACCACGATCGGCGCCAGCACGGCGATGGACAGTGCCACCCAGCGCAGGACACCGCGACTGGCGAGGAACCAGTACAGGGCGGCAACGGTGACGACGACACCACCGACTCCGACGAGGAGGAGGCCGACTGTGCTGAGAAGACCCGCGGACACCAGCGGCACCGCAGCGGCGAGGATCGCGAGCGCGAATGCCGCCCGCGCCCACCAGCGTCGGGAACCGGTCGCGGTGTGGGCGGCGGCGGGTACCGCCGAGCTGTCGTCGCTCGCCATCATGTCCCCGATTGAGCGGAAATGCGGCCGTCGTCGATCGCCTTCCGCAGCACGGTGTGATCGCGTTCATTCTGGTCGGCGTAGGTCTCGGCGAAGGCGGCCAGCGCCTTGTCGAAGTCCTCACTCGAACCGAGGTACCCGGCGATGGCGAACCGGTCGCCGGCGCGTGCGTGCGCATACGCGAGCACCCTGGCACACAATCGGCCGTACATCGTCATGAGGTCGGGCTTCATGGTTTCCACGACCGCTGACCCCTTGCCGTCACGCAATTGGCGTACATAGAAGTCCCGCATCACTCCGGCGGCGTCGGGTCCTTGCTGCCAGCCGAGGAAGATGTCACTCGCCGCTTGCATCAGCTGTTGCCCGGTCACGACTCGCTCGCCGTGATTCACGAATGACGGTCCGGGGGCGTACTTCTCGAGGACCGACTGCTGCGCCTCCTTGGCCTGCAGGAATAACGGGTCACCACCTTGGCCGCGCAACAGGACGATCCAGGCCCGGGTGCCGACACTGCCCACCCCGACCACCTTCCGCGCGGTTTGGACGTACTCGTATCGATCGAGCAGCACACGTCGGGCAGGGGGCAGGGTGCCACGGTAGTCGCGCAGTCGTCGGTTCAGCTCCCGGTCGATCTCTTCGGCTTCGGTGCCGGTGAAGATTTCTTCGATCGGTACGATCAGCGGCGGTGTGCTCACTATCCGCGGCCGCCCGTCCACCACTGTCGTCAGCCTTGACAGTGCCTGCACACTGTCGCGGCCACGAGACTTGTCGATCGTCTTCTGGACGCGTCTGCGAGTCGAGGAGTCCAGGACGTCGCGAAGCTCATCGAACTGGGCAGCGGCGTCGATATGGGAGTACCACACCTCGAGCTCACCGCGCTCCGCCTGGGATGACATGGTTTGGCGGTATTCCGCGGCGCAGGCGAGGGCAATTCTTTTGCGTTGTTTACCGCTGAAATCGTTGCTCCGTCCGGCGACAGCGAGACTGGCCACCAGTCGCTTGACGTCCCATTCGAACGGGCCGGGATACGTTTCGTCGAAGTCGTTGACATCGAACGCGAGTGTGCGCTCCGGTGTAGCGAAGAGTCCGAAGTTGCTCAGGTGCGCGTCCCCGCACAACTGGGTGTGCAGGCCGGTGGTCTGGGCTCGGGAGAGGTCGTCGGCCATCACCAGCGCAGCGCCGCGGTAGAACGCGAACGACGACTGAGCCATCCGCCCATACCGGATGGGGACCAGATCCGGGACCCGGGTCTCCGCCTGAGATTCGAGCAAACCGATAGGGTCCCGGTCGCGTGCCGGAACGTGTTCGGCCATCGTATCGAAGGGAACTCGACGCCGAACGTTCTCGCCGTGTGCGAGGCGCTCCGCCCGCGTCGGCTGATCGACGACCCCGACGTGTCCCGGGTCGGGGAAAGTGTCTCGCTCTGTCATGGCGTGCCTCCACGCCCATGATCTCGCGCACTCCGCCCTCACGTCATCGTTTCGGGTGCAATCGGTGTCGACCGGATACGGCGACCGCACACACCTGCCCAATCGAAAGTCAGGTCGGCGAAAATGCAGCCACGGTGTGTGGTAAGGGAGGACACTGATCTTCGGTACGACCACTTCACACGTCGCCCGGGAAGGGAACGATGATGTCCGAGGACTCGTTGGTCAAGCAGGGTGTGGCAAAGGGAACGTCGATGGGCGGGGCAGTCCTGCTGGTCACGGTCGGGGCGCTCGAGGTCCTTCAGGGAATCTCCGCGATCGCCAAGGACGATGTCATCGTCGTCGGCATCGAATACACCTATCAGTTCGACGTCACCACGTGGGGATGGTTCCATCTCATATTCGGCGTGATCGTCGCGGCCGTCGGCGCGGTGCTGTTCACCGGGGCGGCTTGGGCACGAGTCGGTGCCATGATCCTGTGCGCCCTGTCGATATTCGTGAACTTCCTCTGGTTGCCCTACTACCCGCTGTGGGCGATCACGATCATCGCCCTGAACGCCGTCGTGATCTGGGCGGTCGCAACCTGGAATCCCGACGAGATCTGAACGGCGATGACCGACGGCAGCGGCACTCCCGCCAGCGGCTCACTCGACAACGACGAACGCGCCGAACTCCTCCGACTACGTGAGGAAGTCGCGACGCTGCGCGAACCCACCGGCGGCACCACCGCCGACGTTCCTACCCGACCAGTTACGCGTCGACCCCGGCACGGGCTGCGGTGGGCGGGCGTGGCGATTTTGCTGGTGTTGGTGGCCCTTCTCGCAATCGCGTCGGTCACCGCTCGCTTCACCCGCAGCCAGATCCTCGACACCGACCGCTACGTCAGCACGGTGGCACCCCTGGGCGACGATCCGGCTCTCCAGGCGGAGATCACCAACCAGATCACCGACGAGATTTTCACCCGAGTCGACGTCGAGGGGCTGACCGAAGACGCCCTGACCGCACTGACCGATGTCTCGAACCTGGCCACGAACGCCCCCCGCCTCGACCGGGCCGTCATCGGTCTCGCACCCGTGCTCACCAGTCAGGCAAGGAACTTCGTCCACGACACCGTCAGCTCTCTCGTGCAGTCCCAGCAGTTCGAAGACCTCTGGATCCAGGCGAATCGGGCTGCCCACAACACGCTCGTCGCGGTGATGACGGGAAATTACGGCCTCAGCTCCGTCGAAGTCGACCAGAGCGGGACCGTGAGCATCTCACTCGGCACCGTGATCGACAGGGTGAAGGCGGCACTGAACGAGAGGGGCTTTGCGTTCGCGGACAAGATCCCGTCCGTGGACAAACAATTTGTACTGTTCCAGTCGCCGGAACTGGTGAAGGCGCAGCGGGCCGTCGCCGCACTCGACAGGGCGGCGACAATCCTGCCGTGGCTGGGAATTGCCTGTGCCGCCGCAGCTGTCGCCGTCGCCCCCACCGGGCGTCGGCTTCGCGCCCTCGCCCTCGTCGGACTGTCGATTGCAGTGGGGATGCTTCTCCTCGCGATCGGTATTCTCATCGGACGAGCGATCTATCTCGACAGCGTCCCACCCGACGTCCTCTCGCCCGATGCGGCCACGGCCGTCATCGACACCGTGCTGGTGCCGTTGCGCACGAGCCTGCGCGCGGTCGCAGTCCTCGGCCTGGTGATTGCCCTCGGCGCCTACCTCACCGGCGGTTCATCTTCCGCCACCACGGTTCGCCGTGGCTTCGGACAGTCGCTGGACTTCGCCCGGCGAACCGGCAGCGGCCGGCCACCGAACGAGATCGAACGGTGGGCTCATCAGCTTCGAGTACCACTGCGGTGCGCCATCATCGGCATCGCAGCCGTGTTGCTGATGTTCTGGCGCTACCCCACCGGTCTGGTCGTCTTGTGGATTGTCCTCGGTGCCTTGCTGGCACTCGCGGCACTCGAGCTGCTCATCCGTCCCGCCCGCACAGCCACTGAGCAAAACCTGGAATCTACGCCGGTGCCTTCGCCTTGATTACTGACTGTCCGCGGGCGTGACCGCCGAACGCCGAATAATCCGTTGCTCGAGGATTTTCGACCCGTCTGCCCAGATTGCAGGTTTACCACCACAGCGGCGTGGATCAGCGGACAATAATCCTACCGGGCCGCCTGGGTTCGGTGAAGGAAGGGGACGGTCATGTCCGAGACAAGGTCGGTCAAGCAGGGCATCGCGGCAGGTACTTCGATCGGAGCGGCCATCATCATGGTGACCGTGGGAATCATTCAGTTCTGTCAAGGAATCGCCGCGGTCGCCGAAAACGAAGTGTTCGTGGCGGGGGTGGACTACGTCTACAAGTTCGACCTGACCACGTGGGGCTGGATTCACATCGTGCTGGGTGCGGTCGTTGCAGCGGTAGGTCTCGCGTTGGTCACCGGTGCGGGATGGGCGCGGGTGACGGCGATCGTGATTGCAGCGATCTCGATTCTCGCCAATTTCCTGTGGCTGCCCTACTACCCCTGGTGGTCGGTACTCATCATCGCCCTCGACATCGTGGTGATCTGGGCGGTCTCGACCTGGAAGCCGGACCGGGTCTGATCATTCGTCGGCCCGGGAGCGAACCGTGGGAAAGAAGTCGAAACACGAGAAGTCCGGGTTCGACCTGCCCCGTCCGGACGCAGGCGAGGCCGCCTCACCGATGAAAGACAAGGAGTATCGCCGCCTGCTCCATCCGCTCCACGTCGAGCTCGTCGCGTTGCAGGAGTGGGTGAAATCGTCGGGTGCGAGGATTTGCATCGTATTCGAGGGCCGCGACACTGCCGGTAAGGGCGGGGTCATCAAGGCGATCACCGAGCGAGTCAGTCCGCGGGTGTTCCGTGTCGTCGCCTTGCCCGCCCCCACGGACCGCGAAAAATCGCAGATGTACGTGCAGCGGTACCTACCGCACCTCCCGTCCGGCGGGGAGGTCGTCATCTTCGACCGCAGTTGGTACAACCGCGCGGGCGTCGAGCGGGTGATGGGTTTCTGTACCGAGGAGGAAGCTCAGAACTTCCTGCAACTCGTTCCGACGGTCGAACGCGCGATCGTCGACTCCGGCGTCATCCTGCTGAAGTACTGGCTGGAGGTGAGCCAGGAACAGCAGACGCTGCGCCTGCAGAGCCGGATCGACGATCCACGAAAAATCTGGAAGCTCTCGGCCCTCGATCTCGAGTCGTACACCCACTGGTACGACTACTCGCGCGCACGGGACGAGATGTTTCACTTCACCGACACCGGTTGGGCACCGTGGTACGTCGCGGTCAACGACGACAAGAAACGCGGCCGCCTCAACGTCATCAGCCACCTGCTGAGCCAAATTCCCTACGAACCGCTCGAACGCCCCGACATCACCTTGCCGAAGCGGCGTGGCCCGCACGGTTACGAGGCGCCGAGGCAACCACTGCACTGGATCCCCACCCCCTACTGAGGATTCGAGCCGGAAAGGACGAGTGGTCATGGTCTCGACGGAACACGCGCAGCCCCAGAACCTATGGCACGCCCAGGATCCCGACGCCGTCGTGGCCGTCGCAATGTCCGATCGGCAGTCCGGTCTGACGGCCGGGGAAGCGGACGAACGGCGCAGACGGCATGGCCCCAACGAGATCGTCTCCGAGCCCGGGCCGTCTATGTGGGCGATTGCGCTGGCTCAACTGAAGGATCTGATGAACCTGATGCTGGTCGCGGTGGCCGTGGTCAGCGTCGTCATCGGCGAGGTTCCGACCGCGATCGTGGTCGCGGTGCTCGTCGGGCTCAACATCGTATTGGGCACGCACCAGGAACTGAAGGCACGCGCCAGTGTCGACGCGCTCGCGAAGATGCAGACGCCCCAGGCAAGGGTGACCCGGAACGGAACGTTGATCCAACTCGACGCTACCGACCTCGTACCGGGTGACATCGTGCAACTCGAGGCCGGTGACATCGTCCCGGCCGACGGCCGATTGCTCACGACTGCCACACTCGAGACGCAGGAGGCCGCGCTGACTGGCGAAAGCGCACCCGTCCCGAAGGACCCTCGGACGCTCGCCGCCGAGGATGTCCCCCTCGGCGACCGTGCCAACATGGTCTTCCAGAACACCTCGGTCACCCGCGGCACCGCCACCATGGTGGTCACCGAGACCGGTATGCACACCCAGATGGGTCAGATCGCCTCCATGCTCTCGGCCGTCGCACCGGGCAAATCGCCCCTTCAGCGCGAACTGAATTCGCTCACCAAGGTGCTCGGCATCATCGCGTGGTCGGCGGTCGCTCTCATCGTGGTTCTCGGGGTACTCCGCGGACAGAGCCTGGCGACGGTGCTGCTGCTGGGTATCTCGATGGGTGTGTCGGCGATCCCGACTGGCCTGCCGACGTTCGTGCAGGCGATGCTGGCCTTCGGGGCCCGTCAACTCGCCGACGCGAAGGCCGTCGTGAAGAACCTCACCGACGTCGAAACACTCGGCGCCACCAGCGCGATCAACTCGGACAAGACCGGCACGCTCACGATGAACCAGATGACGGTGCGGTCGCTGTACTTTCATTGCCGGTGGTACCTGGTCGACGGTGAGGGATACAGCAAGACGGGTCGGATCACCCAGACCGCGGGCGAGGCCACTCCCGACTTCACCCTGCTCGCATACGGACTGTGCCTCGACAGCGATGCCACCGTCTCCGACACCGGAGAGGTAGTCGGGGATCCGACCGAGGCCGCACTGGTGGTGCTCGCCGCCAAGATCGGTGTCGACGCCCCACTCACCCGCAGGACATATCCTCGCGTCGCCGAGGTGCCGTTCGACTCCGCATACAAGTTCATGGCGACCTTCCACCATCTCTCGGTGGACGGCAGCACCCGGTTCGTGGAGCTCGTCAAGGGGGGACCTGATGTGGTCCTCGCCCGATGTGCCACCGCCTATCGGCCCGGCAGACAGGTGGCGCCACTCGACGAGGTGCGGGAGGAACTGACCGAAGCGAACCGAGCGCTGTCCGAGAAGGGCCTGCGTGTACTGGCGTTCGCCGTCCGTCGACTCGACGGCCAGGAGGAGGCTGCGGCGGCCGACCCCATGGCGTTCGTCGAGGACCTCACGTTCGTCGGCATGGTCGGCATCATCGACCCGTTACGGCCGGAAGCAGTCGACGCCGTGCGCACAGCCCAGACCGCCGGCATCGAGGTTCGCATGATTACCGGGGACCACGCCATCACCGCATCCGCGATCGGCGCCGAACTCGGCCTCGGACCGGGCGCCATCGGCGGTCCCGAACTCCAGGCGATGACCGACGAGGAACTTGCGGCCGCGCTTCCGAACCTGCACGTGTTCGGCCGGGTAACCCCCCAGGACAAACTCCGCCTGGCCGACATCATGCAGAAGAACGGCGCAGTCGTGGCGATGACCGGGGACGCCGTCAACGACGCCGCCGCATTGAAGAAGGCCGACATCGGCGTCGCCATGGGATCGGGCAGTGAGGTCACGAAACAGGCCGGGAAGATGATTCTCACCGACGACAACTTCGGCACCCTGATCACCGCGATCCGATTGGGCCGCAACATTTATGAGAAGATCGTGTCGTACATCCGGTACCAGATGTCGAAACTGTTCTCGCTGGTGCTGCTCTTCCTCGCCGCGAGCATCTTCGATATCAACGACGGAGTCGCGCTCACCCCGCTGATGGTTCTGTTCCAGCACTTCTTCATCACGCTCTTTCCGGTCGCCGTCATCATGATGGACCCGCCGGCGCCGGACCTGATGAACAAACCGCCGCGCAACCCCAAGATGCCGATCGCCAACCGAACGGCGTTCGTGCAGTGGCTGGCGTACGGCGTCCTGCAGTTCGCCGTCACGCTGGCCGCGATGCTTCTCGCGCCGGGCGACATGAGCACCACCGAGGCGAGCGTCCCCATGACGACGGCGTTCGTGGTGCTGTCATTCGGGTCCATCCTCGCAGGACTCGTCATGCGGCGAGACCCCGAATCCGGCCTCACCGCACCGATCCTCACCGCGCTGAAGATCCTGTCCGTCCCGGTCGTGGTCACCGTGTTCGCTGTCGAGATCGGCTTCCTCCAAGACCTCCTCATGACCATGTCGCTGACTGGTGGTCAGTGGCTCGCCTGCATCGGGTGGTCACTGATCATCCCGATCGTTGTCGAGGCGGAGAAAGCGTTCCGTCGGCGCAGGTATGCACCACCGAGCACGCCGATCACCGCCACAGCCGCCGTCAACCCGCAACGCGCGCGCTGAGGCCCGAACAATGTCCTGGACAGGTAGCCTCGCGCAATTGCCGGGCATCGCGACGGCCCGGGCGTACCGCCGGGAGTGGCTGCGCCCCGACATCACCGCCGGACTCGTCCTTACCGCCCTGCTGATTCCCGCCGGGATGGGGTACGCCGAGGCCGCCGGTTTGCCGGCCTACGCCGGCCTCTACGCCACCATCATTCCGCTCCTGGCCTATGCGGTGGTGGGACCGTCGAAAATTCTTGTCCTGGGCCCGGACTCGTCACTGGCACCGCTCATCGCCGCGGCAGTGTTGCCCCTGGCCGTGGCCGACGACCCGGAAAGCGCGCTCGCACTCGCCGGAATCCTCGGCGTCCTCGTCGGGGTCATACTGCTCGTCGGCGGGTTCCTGCATCTCGGCTTCGTCACCGAATTACTGTCCAAGCCCATCAGGCTCGGCTACCTGAACGCGATCGCACTCATCGTCGTGGTCGGCCAACTTCCCAAGCTCCTCGGGTTTTCCGTCGACGCGTCCGGCCTCATCAGAGAGATCGGTGAGATCGGACAGTCCGTGATCCGGGGAGAGATCGACCCCGTCGCCGCCGCGATGGGCATCGGTTCCCTCGCCGTCATCATCGGGTTCCGTATCTGGCTGCCCCGCATCCCGGGCGTTCTCGTGGCCGTGATCGGGGCGATCATCCTGTCCGCCACGCTCGGACTTACCGACGACATCGGGATGGTCGGCGCCCTGCCCGCAGGCCTGCCACTGCCCTCGTTCGGCGGGGTCGACTGGGGAGACGTGGGAAAGCTCGTCGGTCCCGCGGCCGGTATCGCTTTGATCGCGTTCGCCGATACGGGGGTGCTCTCCCGCACGTTCGCCGCGCGGCGCGGTGACGACGTCAACGGCAGCACGGAAATGAAGGCGGTCGGTGTGGCCAACATCGCCGGTGGACTGTTCGGCGGATTCCCGATCTCCGCCAGCGGGTCACGGACCCCGGTGGCGGAGCAGAGTGGTGCCCGCACCCAATTAGCGTGCGTCGTAGGCGCCCTCGCTGTACTGGTCTTCATTCTCGTCGCCCCCGGGATCACCACGTACCTTCCCGACGCGACTCTCGGGGCAGTGGTGATCGTCGCCGCCACTGCACTGGTAGACGTGAAGGGTATGGTCCGGATGTGGCGTATGAGCTCTGTCGAGTTCGGACTCGCCGTCGCCGCATTCCTCGGGGTCGCCCTGGTGGGAGTCCTGCAGGGAATCCTCGTCGCGATCGGACTGTCCTTCGTCGCGGTCGTCGCGCAGGCCTGGCAGCCGTACCGCACCGAACTCGTCCGAACCTCGGACCGTCCTGGCTTCCACGACATCGAACGCCACCCCGATGGCCAGCGCATCCCCGGACTCGTGCTCGTGCGGTTCGACGCCCCCCTCTTCTTCGCGAACGGCGAAATCTTCGACGAGTACGTGCGCTCGGTCGTGGCGACAGCGCCTACCCCGGTCGAATGGGTGATCGTCGCCGCCGAACCCATCACCGGACTCGACACCACCGCCGTCGACGAACTTGTCGACCTCGACACCTATCTGGAAAGCAAAGGAATCCGGCTGGCTTTCGCGGAAATGAAAGGTCCGATCAAGGACCAACTGATCCGGTTCGGCGTCGGTGACCGGTTCGATTCGACTCATTTCTATCCCACTGTCGAGTCCGCCGTGACAGCATTCCACAACAGAGCCGACCACCCCGGTGAACTGGCCGACGAGTGAACCGACCACACCGGTCAAGCTCGACAAGATCTCCCGTCACGCGTCGGCTTCAGCGCCGGCGATGGCATACGCCGCGCCGATGAGGGTCAGATGGCTGAACGCCTGCGGGAAGTTGCCGACCTGCCGTTGCAGGCGGACGTCGTACTCCTCGGCCAACAGACCCAAGTCGTTGGACAGTGCGGTGAGTCGCTCGAACAATGCTCGCGCCTGGTCGGTGCGCTTGTTGAGGGCCAGCGCGGTGACCAACCAGAACGAGCAGGCGAGGAACTGTCCTTCGTCACCGGGTAGTCCATCGTCGGTCTGTGCAGTCGAATATCGCGAGACGAACCCGTCGCGGCCGAGTTCCTGGGTGATCGCGTCGATCGTTCCGCTCACGCGGGAGTCGGTACCGGGCAGAAACCCGACGAGGGGGATGGTAAGCACGCTGGCGTCGAGTTCCTCGGACCCGTAGTACTGGGTGAAGGTGTTGCGCTTGGCATCGAAACCGTGTTCGCACACCTCGCGATGGATCTCGTCGCGCACCTGCGCCCAACGTTCGACGGGAGCATCGAGTGTGAACTCCTCGGCGAGGCGCACGGCCCGGTCGAACACCACCCAGGCCATGACCTTGGAATGGGTGAAGTGTCGGCGTGGCCCGCGAGTCTCCCAGATGCCGTCGTCGGGTTCGCGCCAAATCGTTTCGATGTACTCGACCACGGTGCGCCAGCGCGGCCACCACTGCGGGTCGATCGTGCCGAGAATCTGCGTACCCGCATACAGCATGGCGACGACCTCGCCGTAGACGTCGAGCTGGAATTGTTCGGATGCGGCGTTGCCGACCCGGACCGGTGTGGAGCCTTCGTAGCCGGGGAAGCCGTCGAGGTCGAATTCGGTCAGGCGCCGCTCCCCGCTGATTCCATACATGATCTGGATCTTTTTCGGGTCGCCGGTGCCGACGCGGGAGAGGAAACCACGGAAGGCGAGCGCCTCGTCGGTGTATCCGGCAGCAAGCAACGCCTCGAGGGCGAGCGCGGAGTCGCGCAGCCAGCAATAGCGGTAGTCCCAGTTCCGCACACCCCCGATGTCCTCGGGCAGGGAGGTCGTGGGCGCGGCGACCATTCCGCCGGTATTTTCCGACGTCATCGCCTTCAGTGCGATCAGTGAGGCCAGTACCTCGTCGCGGTAGGGGCCCGAGTAGGTGCAACGCCCACTCCACTCCCGCCACCACGCTTCGGTGCGCGCCAGCGCCGAGTCGGCGTCCTCGATGGTCGGTGCCGGTTCGAACGAGGAGTGCCAGCACAGGGTGAAACGCGCCCGGCCTCCCTCGGTGACCACGAACTCGGCCCCGACGGTGCCCTCGCCGATGTGCAGCGGCACCGGCGTGCTGAGGCGGAAGGTGTCCGGTCCAGCGGTAGCGCGCATTCCGTCCGGAGCCGGTTCCACCCACGGGGAGATGGATCCGTAGTCGGGACGAATCACCAGTTCCATCCGCATCGGCACCCTGCCACGCACACCCTGCACGATCCGCATCACCCGCGGTGGGCCGTCGCCGCGGCGCGGCATGAAGTCGATGATGCGCACCATGCCGTCGGCAGTCTCGAAGTCCGATTCGAGCACCAGCGTGCCGGCACGGTAACGGCGGGCACTGACTCGTGTCTCACCGCTCGGTGCAAGGCTCCACAGGCCGTGCCGCTCGTCGCCGACCAGAGCGGCGAAACACGACGCGGAGTCGAAGCGGGGCAGGCAGAGCCAGTCGATGGTGCCGTTGTCGCCGACCAGCGCCGCGGTCTGCAAATCTCCGATGAGCCCGTAATTCTCGATGCGCATGACCGATCCCCTATTCCACCGTCGTCCTCATTTGTCACCGAAAAGATTTGTTGCAGACCACATCACAGCGTGAGAAGAGCGATCATCTGATCTCCCCTCATAGATGCACGCACAAGAGCGGACGACTGTGCGCCAGGCTTTCAGAATATCGCGGGTCGTAGGGCAACCAGGGGAAGTTGACGAGATCGGCGCCCGGCGACGAGCACATTGACAACGATGTACGTCCCATCCCGAGGGCACCGTCAATCATCCTCTGGGCGTTCGTCGGAGCTCTGCGGTGCGCGGTCTGGGATACGCCTCATGCGGAACGAGTTGAACACCCCGATCAGGCCCGCGAGGATGGGGATGAGTAGGGCGAATTGCAGGGCAAGAGGTCGCGCATCGGTGTTGATGCGGATGATCTCCTCCTGGATTTCGGGGGGTTGGCCGACGAGCAACTGTTCCAGCTGGGTGTTGCTCATGACCTCGGCGTCGTCCTCGAGCACCTGCGCCACCTGTTGCTGTTCTGCCGGCGGGAGCACGGCGCTCGACTGCGCCATCGCAGTGAACGTGAGGGACAGCGTTGCCAGCATGATGGCGCCCGCGAACGCCAGTCCGAACGAGAGCCCGAACGATCCCGCCGCGGAATTGACGCTGGCGGCTTCGCTGATTCGCTCCTCCTCGATCGGGGCGAGTGTGTAATTGTTGAGTTGAGACACCAGTAATCCCAACCCGGACCCGGCGATCATCAAGGGAATTACCAGGCCCCAACCGAACTCGGCACGCGGCACCAGTGGAATCAGTGCTGCGATCCCCACCGTCAGAAGCACGAATCCCCACCGGATGATGCTGCTCGGGCGCCGGTCGCCCGCCTTCTTGCCTGCGAGCAACGCCACTGCGAACATGCTGAGGGAGAGGGGTGCGAGGGACAATCCCGCCTGCATCGCGTTGTACTCGAGCACCATCTGTAGGTAGATCGGCAGCGCGATCATCGTGCCACCGAGGGCGATCTGCTGGAGCATCTGCCCGGTGATACCCAGGCGGAATATTTTGGAGCGGAAGAGATCAGGGTCCAGCAGCGTCGGCTTACCACCACGTTTACGCCGGACGAGCCAGTACGCCAACCCGGCCATCGCAATTGCACCGAGCGCCAGGAGTGCACCCACGGCTTCGCCGCCCTCCTGCCACACCAGGATGCCCAGCACGACGCCGCCCATGCCCAGAACGGAGAGCGCCGCTCCCACCAGGTCGATGACCCGAGGTCCGGTGTACCGAACATCCCTGACGAGCCGGATGCCGGAAAGCACAACGGCGATGATGACGACTTCGAGCAGGAAACCGACGCGCCACGACAGATAGGTGGTGATGAAACCGCCGAGGAGCGGTCCGACGGCCGCGGCAATCGCAGCGGCCGCCCCGACCAGGGCGTAGACCTTTTTCTGAGCGGCCCCTTCGAAGTTGCCGTGGATCAGGGACTGCATGGCGGGCAACAGCAGCGATGCGCCGATTCCACCGAGTATTGCCCAAAAGACGATGATCGCGGTGAGACTCTGCGCGAGTGCCATTGCCGACGCACCCACTGCGTAGCCGAGCAGACCAAGCACGTAAGCGCGTTTGCGTCCGATGAGATCGCCGACTTTGCCGCCGATCAGGATGAACGCCGCAGATACCAGCGCCTCGAGCGCGATCGCCGCCTGAACGCCGCTGACGGTGGCGTCGAGGTCGCGAACCACCGAGGAGATCGACACGTTCATCAGCGACGTGTCCACCACAAGCACGAACATCGCCATCGCCAGCAGTAATCCGAGCAGGCGCTGTGAGCCCGCTGCCTTCTCCGAGGGATTGCTGGTCTTCGGTCCTCCGGTCACGACCACACCTCCTGCACACACCCGCCCTTGTCAGGCCCCAGGGTCGGCAGAATGGGGTGGGTAGACGCGAGCGTGACGTCCATCCCGACACATGAGTGTCTCACGTGTCGGGACAACCCATCTAGAACGCAAGTCAACTGATGCTGTCGACTCGGCGCGAGCGAAAAGTCAAGCAACAGAATCCGGGTCGAACCGTGGACGCGTCGGTCAGCCACGGGAAGTTCCGGAGGGGGCGGATGGGTCGCCGGATCCTGCGACCCATCCGCTACGACCCGGTGGGTCGAGGATCAGATCTGCTACGAGCGCCGTCCAGCCGGTTTGATGGGAGGCGCCCAGTCCGGCACCGTTGTCGCCGTGGAAGTATTCGTAGAACAAGTGGTTGTCCTTCCATGCGGGGTCACTCTGGAGTAGCTTCTGACCGCCGTTCACCGGCCGGTTTCCTTCGGGGTCCGGGAGCCAGATGCCGACGAGGCGGTCGGCGAGGTCGTCGGCGATCTGCCGCAGGGTGAGGCGTTGCCCCGAACCGGTGGGGTAGTCGACGGTGAACTCGTCACCGAAGAACTGGGAGTACTGCAGCAACGCCCGAATCACCAGGTAGTTGACGGGGAACCAGACCGGGCCCCGCCAATTCGAGTTGCCACCGTACATCGGGGTGCGTGACTCGGCCGGCTGGTAGTCGATGACCGCATCTGGTGACCCGGGCAGGGTGTACGGGGACTCGAACTGCTTGGACAGCGAACGCAGCCCGTGTGGTGAGAGGAAGGTGCCTTCGTCGAAGAGGGTGGCGAGCACGGTGCGGAGTTGTTCTTCCGTCAGTACGGACAGCAGCAGTCGGCGTTCCGTGCCGGTGGTCCGCACCCGCCACGACTGATCCGCGCTCCGTGCGTTCGCGCGCACCATGCGGGCGAACCGCTTGCTCAGCCGGTGCGCTCGTTCCGAATTGCGCTCCGGGAGGGACACCGCCACCAGGACCGGTATCACCCCGACGAGGGTCTGCACCCGGATCGGGGTCGCGTTGCCAGCGGCGTCGACGAGCCGATCATAGAAAAATCCATCATTCGGGTCGTACAGACCCGACTCGTCGAGCGCCCCCTTGATCAGCGCGAACTGCTCGAGAAACTTGACGACCATGTCCTCGTAGACCTCGTTGCGGTCGGCGAGGGTGAGAGCGAGGACGAGCATCGTGGCGGAGTAATAGGCCAGCCAACCCGTGCCGTCGGCCTGTTCCAGCCGCACACCCGGCGGGAGGTGAGAGCGGTCCAGCGGGCTGATGTTGTCGAGCCCGAGGAAGCCGCCACCGATGAGATTGTTTCCGTCGGGGTCTTCGCGGTTGAGCCACCAGGTGAAGTTGAGCAGGAGTTTCTGGAAGACGCGTTCGAGGAACTCGACGTCCTCGGCGCCGTCGATGAGAAATACCCGCAGCGCGGCCAGGGCGTGAACGGGCGGGTTCACGTCGTCGAAGCTCCATTCATAGGCGGGGATTGCCCCGTTGGGGTGGATGAACCACTCCTTGAGCAGCACGATGAGCTGATACTTGGCGAATGCGGGATCGAGATGTGCCCAGGGGACCGTGTGGAATGCGAGGTCCCACGCGGCGAACCAGGGGTATTCCCACGGGTCGGGCATCGCGAGGAGGTCGAACGAGTCGAAGTGCCGCCACCCGGTATTGCGCCCGTTCCGATGCCCCGGTGGTGGAGGCGGCTCAGCAGAATCACCGTCGAGCCAGCTCGTCATCCGATACGGGTACATCTGCTTGCTCCAGATCAGACCAGCGCACGATTGCCGGAGGACCCGCATGCGCTCGGGGTCGATGTCACGCGGAGCGAGGGTGCGGTAGAACTCGTCGGCGTCTGCGCGCCGGCAGGCGAAGACGTCATCGAACGCGGTCGCCGACCAGTCCCTCGATTGTGTTGCAGGGGTGGACTGCTGAGGCCGCCACAGGCGCAGTCGGAGCTCCACGGTGTCCCCGGCACCCACCGTCAGGTGATAACGCCATGCCGCCTTCGTTCCTGTGAGCTCGGGGTTGACGGTGTCGGTGCCGGACACGATGTGGTCATTGATTCCGTCCTTCGGAAACGGCGTGACCGGTGCCGCACCGAACAGCCGGGCGGTGTTGGTTTCGTTGTCGCAGAACAGGGGCTCGGGCCGTGTGCCGTCGCTCGCGGGGGCGGCCTCCAGCCGATACCCGGCCAACCGCGGGTGGTCGACGACAACGGAGTCCCCATCCAGGGAGAGGCCCGGAATATCGGCGCTCCCGGACGAACGCCACGTGTTGCGGAACCATGTCGTGGGGAGGACGTCGATGTCGGCGTCCTCAGGTCCGTGGTTCTGGACGGTGATACGGGCCAGTACTTCGGTGGGGCCGGCCTTCGCGTAGGTGACATCGACGATCCAGAAGCGCCCGTCGTCGAACACCCCGGTATCGAGCAGTTCGTACTCGAAATCGTCGCGGCCGCGGTGAGCGTTCTCGTCGATCAGCTGCTGATAGGGGAACTCGGCATGGGGATAGTGATACCGCCATTGCAGTAACGCGTGACTGGGAAGTCCCTCGAGGTACCACCAGTACTCCTTGGCGTCCTCACCGTGGTTTCCCTGCGGGCCCGTGAGACCGAACATCCGTTCCTTGAGAATCGGATCGGCGCCGTTCCAGAGCGCGAGCGCCAGACAGAGGTCGTGATGGATGTCGGACAGCCCGGCCATCCCGTCCTCGTTCCACCGGTACGCGCGGGAACGGGCGTGGTCGTGGGGAAGATAATCCCAGGCGTCCCCGCTGTCGCTGTAGTCCTCGCGGACGGTGCCCCACGCCCGCTCCGACAGGTAGGGACCCCACTCGTACCACGGGTTCGCCGTGAACAAGTCCTCCTCGGCCCGCCCGGTGGCCTCGGCGAGGCGCGCGTGTTCCGCCGTGGTTCGTCCATGGGATGCGGACTTGCTCATGAATGCTCCTCGGGCGAGTCGATGCGGAACAGGTGCCACTGCCACGGACCGAGCTCGACGTACAGTCCGTCGCAGAGGTCGGTGCCGGCACGCTCGAACACGACGTCGTGGGTGGGGTCGACGAGCCGGCAGGACACTCCTCGCAGGTCGTGCCACGGCACGCGCACGGAGCCGATCGCGGTGTCGGGGCCCAGGTTCACCACGACCAGCCATCGACGATCGCCGTCCCAGCACCATGCCACCAGATTCTGGACACTGTCGTTACCGGGCCGGCCCGAGCGGTCACACAGCTGCCACGAACCGGTCCGGAAGGTGGTGTCCCCGAGTGCGGTCAAAAGCGAACGGTAGAACGCGGACCGCTCGGCGTCACCTGGCTCTACCGGGAAGCGCCCGAGGAAGACCGGCAGCCGTGCACGTCGGCCCTCCATCTGGCCTTCATGCACCAGACGCGCTCCGGTCTGGGTGAGCGTCGCCACCGCTGCGGCGTTCACCTGCGCCGGACCGAACACCGTCGCGGCCCGTGGCTCGTCATGATTCTCGGTGAAGCGCACCAGCTTCTCCTGGTAGTCGAGATCGGCGAGGAGATGGCCGGCCACCTGCTTGGCGTCCGCCTGAACCAGGCGGTCGTAGAGACGCTTGTCGTAGCAGAAGTCGAAGCCATGCTGTTGCAGCGCCCACTCCAGGTCCCAATACGCCTCGGCGATGAAACGGAACGTCGGGTGGCTTTCGCGCACCGCGGGAATCACGGTCGGCCAGTAATCCTCGACGGGAGCGTCGCCCGCGCGGTCGCCCCACGTTCCGGCGAAGACGTCGTTCATCATGAGCATCGCCATGTCACAACGGACGCCGTCGCATTGGTCGGCGATCCGGCGGAGCGTTTCCACCACCGCCGACCGAAGGTCCGGGGAGAAGGCATTGAACTGAACGACATCGGGCCACGCCGGAAAGTAGGGATCCCGCCCGTTGGCCAGCACTCGGCCGGCGACATCGACGAACGATGTGGCGTCGTTTCGGAGATCCGCGGCGGTGCCCTGGATGAAGCGCTCCGGATGAATCGTCGTCCAGGAGTGGTCGGGCGCCACATGGTTGGGGACGAAGTCCAGAATCAAGCCGAGTCCGCGCTTCGCGAGCGCAGCGCGCGCGGACGCGAGGCCCGCACGACCGCCCAGATAGGGGTCTACCTCGTAGTCACGGATGCAATAGGGCGACCCGACGACATCGGAGGAAACGTAGTCGTCGAGCGTCGCCTCGAAGGTGGAGACCAGTTCGTCGTCGGCCAACGCGATGGCGACACCCGCCGGGCTGCGCTCCCATACGCCCATCAGCCACACTGCGTCGAAACCGAGGTCCGCGATGACGTCCCAGTGCTCGTCGGGCACGTTTCCCAAATCGACGCGATGACCGGTGCCGGTGCTCAACCCTTCCAGCCACGGCCATGTGTTGATTTCGTACAGGAAGGGATGGGTCGCGGACTGCCAGCGCGAAGCCGCGGGCCCGCCTTTCCCATGTGCGACGTCCACACTCACACCGTCCTCTCGTCGAAGAACGTCACCTGGCGATCTGGCCGTTCTGCACGGTGCCTCCGCGCCCGGCCGACACGGCCCAGATCACCACGGCGTTGAGGGCGATGATGGTGATCGCCCACATGGGGTAGTAGGGCAGCCAAAGGAAGTTGACGAGGATCGACACGGCGCAGATCACGATGGCACCCACTCGCGCCCAACTGGCACCGGTGAACAGGGCGATCCCGACTGCGGTGACGATCGCCCCCAACACCAGGTGCGTCCAGCCCCACGAGGTGAGGTCGAATTGATAGGTGTAGTCGATTCCGGTGACGATCACCTCGTCCTTGGCGATCGCGGACAGGCCCTGGAGGACTTCGAGGACACCGACGGTGACGAGGAGGACCGCCCCGCCCATCGCGGTTCCTTGCGCCGTACCTTGCTTTACCAGAGATTTCTCGGACATGACCGTTCCCTTCCCGGGCAACGCGTGAAGTGTTCCGGCGAAATCATTGTCCTCCGAACCGGCAGCTTGGCGTGGCACTTCACAATAGGAATGCACCCCCGCCAACCACCGGCCATGGCAGGTTCCGTGCGGGTAGGGTTATCGAGCAGCAGATCCCCACGCGCGGGACGAACTGGTATCGGATTCGTGGAGTGCGTCGGGTTGTTCGACACCGCTGCGACCCGAGGCAGGTGTGAGATGGCCCCACGAGACCAGGCAGGTCACCGCTCCGCCACCCTGCGCCGAGTACTGATCCCGCTGGCGCTGGCACAGTTCATCTGCAGCTTCGCCGGCTCCAACATGAACGTGATGATCAACGACATCAGCGAAGACCTCGATACCAGCGTGCAAGGTGTGCAGGTCGCGATCACCATCTTCCTGCTGGTAATGGCGGCACTGATGATTCCCGGCGGAAAGCTGACCGACAAATTCGGGCGCAAGCGTTGTTTCACCGTCGGCTTGCTCATCTACGGTGTCGGTGCCCTCATGAGCGCGGCAGCCCCCGGGCTGGGCGTGCTCATTCTCGGCAACTCCATTCTCGAAGGAGTGGGCACGGCGCTCCTGATTCCGCCGGTCTACATACTCACCACGCTGCTGTTCACCGAGGTCACCTCGCGAGCCCGAGCGTTCGGGGCGATCAGTGCGATGGGTGGCATCGGTGCGGCCGCCGGGCCGTTGATCGGCGGGCTGATCACGTCGGCGATCAGCTGGCGGGCTGCGTTCGTGTTTCAGGCCCTGGTCGTCGCGGTCATCGTGGTGCTGGCACGCAATATCACCGATCCGCTGCCGCCGGACCGCAGCCGTCCGTTCGATGTCGGCGGGGCACTACTCTCCGCGGTCGGCCTCATCCTTGTTGTGACCGGAATCCTCGCCGCGGACAACAACATCTGGTTGACGATCATTCTGATACTTGCAGGTGCCCTCGTGCTGGTGTGGTTTTTCTGGTCGGTGCGCGCCAAGGAACGCGCTGGCACGGAACCGCTGCTGTCGAGCGCCTTGTTCCACAACCGCACTTCCAACCTGGGCCTGATCACCCAGAACACCCAGTGGCTGCTTCTCACCGGCGTCTCATTCGTGGTCGCGGCTTACCTTCAGGTCGTGCGCGGCTACGACGCGATCGAGACGGGCGTGATCTTCACCGCGGAAACAGCGGGTCTGCTGGCCGCCTCCCTCGCTGCGGAACGGTTCGCGAAGCGCCGCGCGCAACGCACCCTGATCCTCGCCGGATTCCTCGTCGTGATCGGCGGCATAGCCGTCCTGTTGGCGCTGGTGAGCGGAACCCCGAACGTCTGGGCGTTCGCGCCGGGACTGCTGCTCATCGGGCTGGGACTCGGTGTCATGCTGACCCCGTCGGTCAACGTCGTGCAGTCGAGTTTTGCCGAGCAGCTGCAGGGCGAGATCTCCGGGCTCTCGCGCAGCGTATCCAATCTCGGGTCCTCCCTCGGCGCCGCGATCGCCGGCACCATTCTCGTCGCCGGGATCACCTCCACCCCCGAGCGTTCGTATGCGCTTGCCATGATCGTCCTCGCGGCCGTCGGCTGCGTCGGGCTCGCCGCGTCCGTGCTACTCCCCCGCACGCTGTCGCCGCCGCTCCCACCCGATGGCGACGCCCGGCGTGCTTAGGTTGCACCTTTCGGCGCGTTCAGGGCTCACATCGCGGAAAGCGATTCCCCGCAACGCATCCCGCCACTCTGCACACTGGCGTGGTAAGTGTGGCTACCCCCGGACGAGTTCGGCGTTGCGCGGCGGGAAGGGTTCGCCGTTGTTGTATTTGCGTGCGAGAACGGCGAGGTAGTGGGCGAGGGCTTCGTCGACGAGGTTGGACCAACTGTTGGGGGCGCCGGCGATGTGGCCAATGGCGGCGACGGCATTCTTGCCGTCCTCAACCTTGGCGCGCTTGATGTAGACCGATTCCTGCTTCTTGTCTGCGGGGGCCCGTGTGGGAGTCTTCCTTTCCTCCCCAGGAGCCACCGGTTCGGCTGTGGCCGCTGCCTCCTGTGCGACGCCCACTCCCTGCTCGACGAGGTTCGGCAGTCGTCGCTTGCGGCGTTCGAAGGGGTTGTTGGCGGGTCCTGTGACGTCCACTCCCTGCTCGACGAGGTTCGGCAGTCGTGGTTTGCGGCGTTCGAGCGGGTTGTTGGCGAGTCCGGGCTTCCGTGCGACGCTCGTCAGCACGTCCACGCGACGAGTTTTCGAGTACGTCCCCTCCGGGTGGGCGCCTGCACGGGGCTGGTGGCGGCGTTCGAGCGGGTTGTTGGCGAGTCCAGGCTTACGTGTCGCGCTCATCACGAGGTCCTTTCGACGAGTTCTTGGGCGGCATCGCGGTAGGCCCGTGCTGCGGACGAGGACGGTGCCCATCTGACGACGGGTTCTTCGGCGCTGTAACTTTCGCTGACACGGACGGACTTCGGGATGATGGTGCGCATCGTCTGGTCGGGATAGGTCTCGCGGAGCGCGGCGAGGACCTGCTGGTCGATGACCTGTCCGAGTTCGACGCGGCCGCACAGAATGTGATTGAGCTTTGCAGTGGGGTTGAGCAGCTCGACCTGCTGGGTGATGTAGTTCTCGATCCGCATGAGCGCTTCGAGTTCCATGGCCCCCGTCATGACAGCGGCGAGCACTTCGGTGCAGGCGACGAGTGCGCTGATGGTCAGGTGGTCGAAGTCTCCGGGGCAGTCGATCAGGTTGAAGTCGACGTCGGGGGCGCCGGCGAGGGCTTTGCGCAGGATGCCGTGTGCACCGGGCTTCTTGAGGAAGTAGGGCCCGACGGAATCGAGTTCCTTGGTGGCAGGAACGAGGTGAATCCCGGACGCGGTGATGGTGGTGGCGTCTTCGATGCTCGACACCAGCATGAGTACCGACAGGACATCGTTGTCGACGGCTTCGGGCGTGGCGCCGAGCCAGGTGGTGGCGTTGCACTGTGGGTCGAGGTCGACGACGCGGACGGTGTAGCCGGCTTCGACGAGGGCTTGGGCAAGGTTGACCGTGCTCGTGGTTTTGGTGGAGCCGCCTTTATGGTTGACCACTGCGATGGTGCGGGTCATGGGCCTGTCCCTTCGTGAAAATATCGTGACGTAAAAGTACTCATCCGTGACGGCGTACGTGTCGCGTTGAGTTTTTTCAGTCCTGAGACCATCTTTGGCGGAGGACGATTTTCTGTGACTATCGCTACGAGCAACCGGTCGCCACTCACTGCCCGGACCGGCGATCCGTCACGGTCCTGATCTTCGGGGTTCCATGGACTGGTTTGTGGCGGAACGTTTCTCGTGAATCGATGCCATGAGCTCGGTCAGGCCCGTGTCGGCCGCGATCAGCCCCGCGATGTAGTCGTTCGCAGTCATGCCGTGCGCCTTCGCGGCGCTGGCAGCTGCTTCTTTGAGCTCTGGTGGCACCAGCGCCTTGACGACAGCACGGGTTCCCTTGCTGGGCCGCCCTCGGCGGCGGGAAGCAACAATCTCGGCCATGCCCGCAATTCTGGGACCAGAAAGTCGAACGACCTAACCGACACGCCGCACCGGACAGAATTCCTCACGGCCGGTCATTGCTTGCAGGGCCGCAGGCCTCGACGACCCAAGGCGTTTCGCTCGGTGGTGTCTGCGATCTATGCGGAATGGTCAGGCGAAGGTGGCGCGTGCCATCCGGGTTCGATCCAGGGTTGCTCGTCCGGGAGACCGAGGCAGAAGCGTGCCGTGGGCGGAGTTGTGTCGAGCTCGAAGGAGACGGCCCCGAACGTCTGGGTCCGGCGTCCCTGCCGGGGTGTGACGCACAGGGGTGCGGTGCGGTCGGCGAGAAGCACCTCGGCGGTGATGCGATCACAGGCCCTGTTGGTGTTCGCCTCGAGGAAGTCGAGGCGAGCCACGGAATCGGTAAACCGTCCTTCTCTCTGCAGTTCTCGTTCGGCATCCGGATCGATGTCGTCGTTCGCCAGCGGATGGTTGGTGTGCAACAAGAGCGGTGAGTCCGCGGGGCAACTGACCACCACCTCATCGGCCGAACACTCGACACCGTGGAATCCGTTCACATCCCCCACGGCGTAGTGTTGACCGCTCGCATGTGAGATGCGGTGCAGGAAGTCGACCGCTTGGTCGCGAGATGAATGAGCAAGCGCACCCCGAATCGCAGCGGCCACCGGCAGCCCGGCGGAGTTGTGGCGCAACATGCCGAGGGCGTTGACGCAGACGCCGACGCCGGCGTCGTTGACTCCGGTCAATCCGATCATTCCCGCCGAACTGAGCACAAGTGCCGCGGGCCCTACCTCCGGACGGATGCGCAGAACGATCTGGGATCCGTCCATGAAGTCGGGCAAGTCCATGTTCTGGGCGAGATACACGCCATCGGCGTCGGCCTTTCCGAGGACACTGCAGCCGAGTTCGATGTGTTCCCGGTGCACCCACCACTGTTCGTCCATGAAGTTGTACGCAAGGATTTCCGCGAACGGGACCGCTGCCGCCTCCGCGATGCCGCGCATCTCCTCGGCCAGGTCGGGAACCGCGGCCTCCACCGTCGCAAGCAGCCCCGTCGCCGCGAGGTGCTGACGACTGCGAGCACTCGTACCCTCTCGCCACCGCTCGAGGGCGGCCTGTACCGAGTCGCGGGCCTGCTCGCCGTGGGCGCGGCCGCGCTCCCGCCCGTTTCCGGCACATTCGATGACCGTCATCGGACCTCCTCGCTGCCGTGCGAATACAACCCGCAAGGTACGCCGAACCGTCGGCCGGTGGGCGGAGCGGGAGCCTTCGACGCGTCGGTGTTCAGGACTTGATAGGGCGGGTACACGTCTCGGTATGGATCAGTCGCAGACACCGTTGTTGGATGCGTTGGAGGAATATCATCGGCTCGACCGATATGGGTTCTCCCCGCCGGGGCATCGTCAGGGACGCGGCGCGGACGATCGGGTGACGAAGGTCCTCGGCGTTGGTCCGTTCCGTTCGGACGTGCTCGCTTCCGGCGGTCTGGATGACCGGAAGTCGAGTAACGGCTACCTGTCCAAGGCCGAGCAGCTGATGGCGGAGGCGGTCGGGGCCGAGCAGGCCTTCTTCTCGACGTGCGGCAGCTCGCTGTCGGTGAAGGCCGCGATGATGGCCGTCGCGGGCAATGATCCCGGCGGGTTGCTGGTCTCACGCGATTCGCACAAATCGATCGTGGCGGGATTGGTGTTCAGCGGTGTGACGCCCCGGTGGATCACCCCACGTTGGGATGAGGAGATGCACTTTTCTCATCCTCCATCGCCGGACCAGGTGCGGGCCATGTGGGAGAAGTATCCCGACGCGGCCGGTGCCCTGATCGTGAGTCCCAGCCCCTACGGCACCTGTGCGGACATCGGTGCCATCGCGAAGGTGTGCCACGAGCGGGGCAAGCCGCTCATTGTCGACGAGGCGTGGGGTGCACATCTTCCCTTCCACGACGACCTACCGACGTGGGCGATGGACGCCGGTGCCGACGTCTGCGTGGTGAGCGTCCACAAGATGGGCGCGGGCTTCGAGCAAGGCTCGGTGTATCACGTGCAGGGTGACCTGGTCGACGGCACTCATCTGTCCGCGTGCGCGGACCTGCTGATGACGACGAGCCCGAACGTGATGCTGTATTCGGCCATGGACGGGTGGCGGCGGCAGATGGTCGAGCACGGCGCGGACCTACTCGGCCGTGCTCTTGCGCTCGCCGGCCGCACCAGGGAACGAATCGCCGGAATCGACGGACTGACCGTACTCGAGGACCGGCTGCTCGGTGAGGAAGCGTCGCACGACCTCGACCGGTTGCAGATCCTCATCGACGTCAGCGAACTCGGTGTGTCCGGGTTCCAGTGCACCGACTGGGTGCGGGAAAACTGCCACCTCGACCTCGGGATGCACGATCATCGCCGGATCATGGCGACCATGTCGATGGCCGACGACGACGACACCGCCGACCGACTCGTCACCGCACTCGACCAAGTGGCCCAGGCCGCTGCCTCTTTCGATCCCCCACCCTCGATTTCGTTGCCGAGCCCCGAGGAATTGCAGCTCGAATCGGTGCTGTCGCCGCGGGATGCGTTCTTCGGTAAGGCCGAGATGGTCGACGCCGGTGAGGTGGCCGGCCGAATCGCAGCCGAGCAGATCACTCCGTACCCACCGGGTATTCCCGCAGTGGTGCCGGGAGAGCTGCTCGATCAGGCCGTCGTCGACTACCTGCGCAGCGGTGTGGACGCGGGAATGAACATTCCGGACGCGACCGATGCCTCACTCCAACAATTCCGGGTCGTTGTCGACAACTGATGACGGACAGGTCGACGCGCGGATCGTATGGCCATCGAGCGGGTCCGCGGGAGAGACCCTTGTGCTGTGCGCGGTCTCATACGGAAGCGCGACGGGCGGTGTGCACGATCTGCGCGATGGCACGTGTGCAATCTGCTTGGGTATAGCCGAGCAACGCGGTCTCGGTTGCATCCGGCTCGTAGTGCATGGTGTTGCCCCGGCCCTGGACGATCATCGTGTCGGGCAGCAGGGGGTGCTCCTCGTCCCGTTCGTCGATGCTGCGTGTACCGCCCGCGGCGTCGACGAGCATCTGGAAGTATTCGCGAAAGGTCAGATTCTCGTCGCCGACGAGGTACGCCTTGCCCGGTTCGGCGTGTTGAAGTGCGCCCCAGATCGCCTGCGCAAGAGAATCAGCCGACATATAGTTCGACCCCCCGGGCGGCGCGAAGTCCGGGATATCCGGCAACTCACCGGCTGCCCACGCGATCATCCGCCCATACCGCCGCGCGGAGACTCCGGAGATAGCACCGAGGATCGATGGTGGATTGAGAGTGGAGACGTTGAACGACTCGTCGGCGAGCGCCCGAGCACCCTCGTCGGCAGCACGCCGAGCCGCGATATAGGGGACGGTGTCGGCGAGGTCTGGACGCAGGTGGTGGTAGTAGCTGCCCACCTGGACGAAACGCGGCACACCGGCGCGCTTGGCGAGCGCAGCGAAGCGGGGAATGCCGGAGATCTGCGTCTTCTCCCAGAACGCCGCTTGATCAACGTCTCCGCTCATGTGGCGCACGTCTTGGCCGGCGGCGAAGACAATGGCGTCGAAAGGGGAAAGCTGCTCGACGGTGAAGGTCTGCTCGGTGTAATCACCGAGCAGGACCGGGAAGTCTCGGACCGGGGACTCGTCGCCGAGAGCGTTGCGCGCTGCCACGGTGACGTCGTTGCCCTGCTCACGCAGATGTAGTGCGGTGTAGGCGCCGATCATTCCGGTGCCGCCGACGATAAGAACCTTCATTCGTGTTCGCCCTTCTTCGCGCCTGCCCCCAGCGCCGCTGGCCGAGGGAGCAGCGGGGTATGCGTGTGAGTGTTCTGGACCTCGGCGTAATTGGCCGGATGCATCGCCCAACCTAGCCGTTGATCACGGTCTTTTCGATTCGTAATTCCCACTCAGTGGTCATCGGTGGGGCGTGTGGCTCGATCTCCCGGCCACCGCGTGCGGGGACTTCTGTCTGATGATCTCGAAACTACGGTACGAGATTCTGATTCAGGTCACGTCCATTGGTCTCGGGAGTGAGTGCGAGTGCTCCGATCGAGGCGAGAGCGGTGATTGCGGCAATCAAGCTCAACGGCACACTCGACCCGGTTGCCGCGACCAGGCCGCTGGCGATCAGGGGAGTGAATCCGGCACCGAGAAGGGCTGCGGTCTGGTACGCCATGGAAACTCCTGTGTAGCGCACACGGGTAGCAAACATTTCGGACAGCAGCGGCGTCAGCGGCGCGTACATTGCATTCTGCAGGAGTTGCGCAAACATCAAAGCGCCTACCATGACCAACATGGATTTCGTGTTGATCATCGCATACAGCGGAAACGCGAACAACACCGTTCCGATGGCCCCGGAGATCATGACTCGACGTCGACCAAGCCGGTCTGAGAGGGTCGAGAACAGTGGTATGAAGACGATCGATATGGCGACCACTGCGAGGAGCGCACCCATGACATCGGAGACCGCATAGCCAATTCCGGATGCGTAAGCCACAACATGCGTACTTGTCAGGGAGGTCAGGGCAAACGGAGCCAGGCCGGCGGCTACCGCCAAGACGAGTTGCTTCGGACGGCGGAGTACCTCCAGGGCGGGACTGCGCCTGTCCTTTCGTTTGGCTGACGCCTCCACGAAAATGGGACTCTCGACCACGTGGAGTCGGACGTAGAGTCCGATCACCATCAGGATAGCGCTCAACAGGAAGGGAATTCGCCATCCCCAGGTCAAGAGCGCAGATTCCGGGAGGAGAGTCACGACCGCAATCGCTGCCGTCGACAGAAGAAAGCCGAACGGTGTTCCGAGTTGCATGATCCCGGCCCACCGCCCGCGGCGGTCCGCATCCGCGTGTTCGACGACCATGAGCGCCGCACCTCCCCATTCTCCACCCACCGCGATGCCTTGAATAACGCGAAGGACGATGAGCAGGATCGGCGCGAGGATTCCTATCCCCTCATATGTGGGCAGCATTCCGATCAACACACTGGCGATACCCATAGTGGTCATGGTGATTACCAGCATCGACTTTCGGCCGAGCTTGTCACCGAAGTGCCCGAATATCACACCGCCGAGCGGTCGCGCGGCGTAACCGGCGGCAAGGGTTCCGAATGCGGCAACTGTACCGACAGCCGGATTCGAGGCCGGGAAGAACAGTTGCCCGAATACGAGGGCAGCCATGGTGCTGTAGAGAAGAAAGTCGTAGTACTCAATGGTTGTTCCCAGGAGGCTTGACAATGCGACCTTGCGGAGCAGGGATCCGTCGTGCGAGGAAAGACGGTCCTCGGTGGGTGTCGCCTGGCGTGCGGGCGGCACTTGGGGCGGATTCGTCATCAGGTGCTCCTTTGCAGATTTACAGGGAAGCTGACTGGCGATGGGCTCCGAACCGATCGGATCGGAAGGGTCATTTCGCCAGTAGGGTTGAGACAAACGTCATTTCACCGGTTCACCATCATCGGTCAACGTAGTTCGCCTTGCACGGAGTCCGGCGGCGTGCTTTTGCATTGCCCACGGGCTCGATGAAATCCGAAAGACCGTGTGGAGCGGTGTGAACCTCCCGGTGACCGGGAGCAAAGGGGTATCGCGGCACCAACATGTCATGAGATGACAAGCATGACCCTCACTTTCACACCAGGCGCACTGTTGCGTGGCCGGCGTGCCGTCGTCACCGGCGGTGTGGCCGGCATCGGAGCCGCAATCGCGCGCAGCTTCGCGGCCCACGGCGCGCATGTCCTCATCGCTGACGTGAACCCCATCGGAGTCGTCGACTTCGACGGTGCGGCCGGTGGGCGGCTGGACGCGATCGTGGCCGACGTCTGCTCTTCGCAGGTAGAACCGGCACTGGTCGAGCACCGACCGGACATCCTGGTCAACAACGTCGGCCACTTCGTACGCGCGCCTCAAGAGTTCACCGCCGACACCGCCGAGCAGTGGGCCGGCCTACATGAGGTGAACTTCGCGCATGCGCTGCGGCTGACGCATGCACTACTTCCGGGGATGACCGAGCGCGGCCGCGGAGCGGTGGTAAACCTCACCACCGTCGAGGCGCACCGAGCAATTCCGGGGCACACCGTCTACTCCGCATACAAGGCGGCGCTGATGCAATTCACCCGCTCGCTCGCGGCCGAGGTGGGTCCGGCGGGAATCCGGGTCAACGCGGTTGCCCCGGACCTGATCGAGACGGCACAAGTTCCCTACGGAGACTTGGTGCCCGAGCAGGACCGCGCACTGTGGCCGTTGTGGTCACCGCTCGGCGGCCCCGGCAAACCCGAGGACGTCGCGGGTGCCGCGCTGTTTCTGGCCTCCGACCTGTCCCGGTTCGTCACGGGCAGCACTATCCACGTCGACGGCGGCACGCACGGTGCCGGGGGCTGGGTGCCGCGCCCGACCGGTGGCTGGACAAACCGCCCCCGAAACCCTTGACCAGAAATGGAATAACCGCCGGCCGCAGTCGTCCTACCCGATCCGAATTACGAGTGCAGAGCGACCGGGTGTTCGGTAGCGCTGTCATCGTCGTGGTCCGGGGGTGACGACTCGGTGCCCGCAAGCTCGTCAAGGAGAGCAAGTCCTTTGTGCGCCCAGTCGATCTCGGACCGGCTCCGGGCGATCATGCCGTCGTAGGTGTAAGCCTTGTACGCGATGATCCGTGCGTGTTCGTGCGCCGGGTAGTGATCGAGTCGCCGGACGATTGCTGGATCCGTACCGGCCTTGATTCCGTCCCGGACGGCGGTGAGCAACTCGACTTGAGTGCTGTAGTACTCGATGTGCTTGTGCAGGATTTCCCGCGCACGATCAGGGTCTGCCCATTCGAAGTAGGCGGCCTGCATGTGGTGGGCATCGCGTTCAGGGGCGTGGTCGAGCGGAGTATTCATCCACGCTCGGAAGGCGGCGATGCCGTCGTCGGTGATGCTGTATCGCGTTTTGGTGCTCCGGGGTCCCCACCTGACCTGCTCGCCCTCGATCAATCCGTCTTTCTGCATGCGGCGCAGTTCGGGATAAATCTGCGAGTCGGGTGCGTGCCAGACGTGCCCGACGGAACCCCCGAACCGTTTGGCGGCGTCATATCCGGTGAGCGGGCCCGCTGTGAGCAGGGCCAGCAATGCGTAGCGAAGGCTCATGTCTCCTCATCGGCCGGGCTGTCTTGCCAACCACTATATCGATAGATAGTGTGTGCGTCACATCACCCAATAGCTATGCATGTAGTTATTGCGGATTTCAGTAGGTGACGACCCCCAAGGACATCGCATGACCGATCTCGGCCCGGGCGGCGCGACCGCCAAGAACATGGCCTTCCCCCTCAACGCGTGGTACGTCGCGGCATGGGACTACGAAGTGACCTCCGCGAAGCTGCTTGCCCGCAGGATTGCCGACAAGCCGATGACGATTTACCGCACCACGGACGGCCGTCCGGTAGCCCTTGCCGACGCCTGCTGGCATCGGCTCGCCCCGTTGTCGCTGGGCACCCGCATCGGTGCGGACGAGGTGCAGTGCCCCTACCATGGCCTGCGTTTCAACTCCGCCGGGCGATGCACCAAGATGCCGGCGCAGGAGACGATCAACCCGTCGGCGATGGTGGCGTCCTACCCCGTCGAACAGCGTCACCGGTTCCTGTGGGTGTGGCCGGGGGATCCGACGCTCGCCGACCCCGCCACGATTCCCGACATGTTCCAGATGGACTCGCCGGAGTGGGCGGGCGACGGCCGCACCATCGACGTTCAGGCCAACTACCAGTTGGTGCTCGACAATCTCATGGACCTCACCCATGAAGAGTTCGTCCACTCCTCGTCCATCGGACAGGAAGAACTCAGCGAGTCCGACTTCGTAGTCACCCACGACGAGCGGACGGTCACGGTCACCCGTTGGATGCACAACATCGACGCGCCACCGTTCTGGCTGAAGAACATGCGTGACAAGTTCCCCGGGTTCGAGGGCAAGGTCGACCGCTGGCAGATCATCGAGTTCCAGGCCCCTGGCACCATTCGCATCGATGTCGGTGTGGCCAAGGCCGGCACCGGTGCCCCCGAGGGTGATCGCAGCCAGGGTGTCAACGGCTTCGTGATGAACACGATCACCCCGGTCGACGAGAAGACGGCGCTGTACTTCTGGGCCTTCCAGCGCAACTACCGCCTCGAGAGCCAACTGATCACCACCCAGCTGCGCGACGGAGTGCACGGCGTCTTCGGCGAGGACGAGGCCATGCTCACCGCTCAGCAGGCCGCCATCGACGCCAACCCGGACCACGAGTTCTACAACCTCAACATCGACGCGGGCGGGATGTGGGTCCGCCGCATCATTCAGCGCATGATCGAGAGCGAGCGCCTGCACACCGCGAATATCGATGCTCTCACCGCCGAAACGGTGAACTGACATGACTGACAACAAGATTCTATGGCAGCACGGCCAGGTCACGTCCGTCGAGCCCGCCGCCGACGGCATCGCCAAGATCGTGATCGCCACCGAACACTCCCATCGCGCAGCCCCCGGATCGCACGTGGACGTCCGCATCGACAGCGGCGACGTCCGCTCGTACTCGATCGTCTCCGGCGCCGCCGACGGCCGTAGCGTGACGCTGGGGGTCCACCTGTCCCCCACCTCCCGCGGTGGGTCCCGGTACATGCACACCCTGCAGGCCGGTGACCGGATCGAGCTCACCGCACCACTGCAGAACTTCCCGCTGCGTGTCGGCGCACCGCGGTATGTCCTGCTCGCCGGAGGCATCGGCATCACCGCGATGGCGGCCATGGCGGCGGTGCTGCGGCGGGTCGGGGCCGACTACCGTTTCGTCTACGTCGCGCGCAGCCGGACCGCGATGGCGTTCCTGCCGGAACTGCTCGCCTTGCACGGCGACCGCCTGGAGGTTCACATCGACGACGAGGGCACCGGACTGGATGTCAGGGCACTCGTCACCGCCGTCGACGAGGTGACGGAGTTGTACATGTGCGGGCCGATCCGGCTGATGGATGCCGTCCGCCGCACCTGGGTCGAGCGAGATTTGCCGCTGCCGAATCTTCGATACGAAACCTTCGGAAATAGCGGGTGGTTCCAGGCCGAGGAGTTCGTCGTGAACATCCCGCGGCTTGGCATCGAGACCACCGTCCGATCGGGTGACTCACTGCTCGACGCTCTCGAGCGAGCCGGCGCGGACATGATGTTCGACTGCCGCAAGGGCGAGTGCGGTCTGTGCCAAGTCGATATCGTCGACGTCGAGGGCACCGTCGACCATCGGGACGTGTTCTTCAGCGAAGAACAGAAGGCCAACTCGAAGAAGCTGTGCGCCTGCGTGTCCCGCGTAGTGCGCGCCGAAGGCGGCGGCAGCGCGACCTTGACCCTCGAGGTCCCATGACCGCCGGCGTCGTACCGTGCGTGATTCCCCAGGTCGGACTGACCTGGGGAATCAAGCGCAGCTTCATCCGCTACATCGCCACTCTGCCCGACGGTCGACATTCGATGTCCGACGGCGCCTATCTAGTCGAGACGAGCTACTTCACCTTCCCGCCGGTTCCCTCACCGGCCGTGCCGCAGGTGATGCGGTTCGGCGGAGTGGTGCGCATCGGTGGACACGGTGGGATGCTCGACCTTCTGATTGCAGAGCCGTGGGTAGAGATAACCGAGTCAGGGCAGATCCTGACGGTCGTAGATCCCACCGGCCCGCCGGATCGAACCCGGCGAATCACACTGGCCGAGCTGCACTCTCAGGATTCAGGACTGGCCGAACGGCAGTACACCGCGACCCTCGCGGACGCCGGTTCGGCGATCTTCGATCATCACTACCCGGCGGGTACCGAACTCGACACAGTCGTCATCCAATAGACCCGCTTGCCGCCGCCGGGGTGGTCCCGCCGGCGAGAGCGGCATGCCACTGCGCCGTCAACACGTCGATCACGTCGGAGAAGTCAGCAGGAGCAGAGCGGACTAGCACGAAGTACAGGGTGCGCTCGAAGCCGAGCATCGTCGTGACCAGCGTCAGTCGTGCCCGTTCCCGTTCCGGGCCGTCCGGGTAGCGGCCGAGGAAGGTCGTCATCGCGTCCGCCGCTTCCGACAGTGTTTGGTACCACCGCTGCGAAACGATCGGTTCCACCGACAAGGCGTGCTCGAGGGTTTCGAGTTGCTGACGCCCGTCCACCCACAGCTGCGAGCTGTTCTCGACCCACCGCCGCAGGCCGTCGATATCGGTCGGGTCGAGCGAATCCAGCGTTCGGTAGCTGTCGACGACCTCCGGACTGAGTTGTTCGAGCATGGCGTCGACCAGCTCAGCTTTGGCCTTGAAGTGCAGATAGAGGTTGGCGCGGCTGATGCCGGCGGCCTTCGCGATCGACTCCATGGTGATCTTGTCGTAGCCGTATTCGGAGAACAGGGGAATCGCACACTCGACGATGCGGGCGCGAGTGGCCCTCTTTTTCTTGCCCACGCGCGGTGCGGACGAGTTGGTCGAAGATGCGGTTTCCGTCGTGCTCATGTGGTCAGCCTATCGGGCCGCGACCAGCACACCGAACAGAACTAGACGAGAATCCAGAAAAAAACTAGACATGGATCCAGTTTTTGGTATCGTGTGTCTTGCACCACTCACGAGCCGTCATCGTGCTCGTCCCCTTTCTCGAGGAGTCTCTCCATGAAACTTGCTGGAAAAGTCGCATTCGTCACCGGCGCTGGATCAGGAATCGGCGCCGCCACCACCCGGTTGTTCGCCGAGCACGGTGCGACCGTCATCGGCGCCGACATCTCCGAAGGCAACGTCAAAGAAGTACTGTCCGGAATCGACCACGGTGAAGGCATCGCCCTCGACGTCGCCGACAGCACCGCCGTCAAGGAAGCCTTCGCGCACGTCGAAAACCGCTACGGCGCACTCCATGTGCTGATCAACGCCGCCGGCATCAACGCACCGACCCGCGAGGAGAATGAGCGCCTGGTCGACGTCAACGTCCGAGTATTCGAAGCACGCAAACGCGGCGAAATCCTGCACCCGGACTTCCTGTCCGGAGTCACTGACGAGCACTTCGATCGCGTCCTCGCCGTCAATCTCAAGGGCCCCTTCTACACCATCCGTGAAGCTTCCCCGCTGATGAAGCGATCCGGTGGTGGGTCGATCGTCAACATCTCGAGCGTGTCCGCGCTGGTGGGAACACCGATGCCGTTGTACTACCCGGCCTCGAAGGCCGGTGTTCTCGGCATGACCCGGGCCGCAGCCGGAGAGCTCGCGCCCCACGACATCCGCGTCAACGCCGTCGCACCGGGCGCGGTGGACACACCGTTGCTGCGCGCACAGCCCGACGAGATCGTCGATTCCATCGCCGGTGTGCAGCCGATATCGAGCCTGGCCAAGCCCGAAGACCTCGCCGCCACCATGCTGTTCCTCGCCTCCGACGACAGCAAGTACTACACCGGACAGACGCTGTCGCCGTCCGGCGGCCTCTACATGTAATTCCGCCCGGACGCACCGACAAGAGAGCGCAACCATGAGCACACCCACGATCACTTTCGACCAGAACGCCCTGAGCCGCATCCGCACCTCGATCACCCAGGACATCGACGCCGGACGCTACGACGGCGCTGTCATCGCCATCGCCCGCCACGGTGAGATCGGACTGCACGAGGCCATCGGCTACGCCGACCGCACCACCGGACGCACCGCAACTGTCGACGACGTCTTCTGGATCTTCTCGATGACCAAGGCGTTCACCAACATTCTGGTTCTACAGGCCATCGACCGCGGTCAGCTGGATCTGACCACCCGGGTCGTCGACGTCATCCCCGAGTTCGTCGGCCGCGACCCGTTCCGCGCCGCGAAGAAGGATCGCGTCAACGTCGGTCATCTGTTGACGCACCGCGCCGGTCTCGTCGCCACTCCCACCCCTCTGCCGTACTCCGAGCTCGGCAACCTCGACGCCGTTATCGACGCGATCAGCCAGCTCGACGTCGTCGGTGAGCCGGGCGGAACCTTCAACTACTCGCCCACCCTCAACCACGCGCTACTCGGAGAGATTGTCCGCCGCGTCACCGGATACGGCAGTTTCGGGGAACTTCTCGCCAAGGAACTCTTCGCCCCGCTGAAGATGGACAACACCGCACTCGGAGCCCCCAAGGCATGGGCCGATCGGATGGTGCCCATCAACGCACACTTCCCACCCGGTGGATGGCTCAAGTCGTCGGACATCGAGGTCATGCAGGAAATCGTCGTCGAGGGGGCGGAAATGCCGTGGGTCGGCGCGGTATCCACCACCAGCGACATCTTGCGTTTCGCGGAAATGATCCGCCGTGGAGGCGAACTCGACGGTGTGCGTATCCTTTCGCCGAGCATCCTCGATCTGGCCACGACCCTGCAGACCGGCACGGCGCCGAACGATCTGTACGCGATGCTGTGCCACGCCCGCGGCTGGGACGTTCCCCCCGGGAACTTCGGTCTCGGTTTCGCGCTGCGCGGTGAAGGGGTGTACCCGACGTTCTTCGGCGCATCGACCAGCCCGCGCACCCACGGCAACTACGGCGCCGGCTCCACCCTGTTCTGGGTCGACCCCGAACAGGACCTGACCTTCGTCTGCCTCACGGCCGGCGTGATGGAGGAAGGCGACAACCTCGCCCGCTTCCAGCGGCTGTCCACCATGGCCGCGGCCACAGCCCTCTGAACGGACCTCGACATGACCAGCACCTTCGGGCAGCGACCCGCTGCACCACCAGAATTCAATCCGCTGAGCGACAGCGCACTACTCGACCCGGCCTCGATGTACGACCAGATCCGCACCGAGCAGTCCGTGTTCTGGCACGAGCAGCTCGGCACCTGGGTCGTCACTCGCCGCGAAGACGTCGACACGGTCCTGATGGACTGGAAAGCCTTTTCCTGCAGAGGTAACGGCGGAAACGTTCCTGTGCCCGAGCAGTTCACCTCCACCGTCACCTCCGAGCTGATGGCGCACATCTCCATCAGCATGGACCCGCCGATCCACACCGAGATGCGTCGGGTCGCCCAGCGAGGCTTCCTCAAGCCGGTCATCGACGCCCTCGAGCCGGAGATCGAAGCCCGCGCCCACCGCATTATCGATCGGCTCGCCGACCGTGGTACTGCCGAGCTGATGGAGGACTATTGCCTCGAGCTCACCACCCAGACGCTGATGGCCCTGATGGACCTCCCGGACTCGTTCGAGCCGATGATGCGGCAACTGCGCGACGACCACTTCGCGGTCCTCGCCAGCGGCCGAGAGCCGATGGAGGAGCCGCGCCGCACCGAGGTGTGGACGCGGTACACCACTGCGCAACTCGAACTCCGCAAAGTGGTGCGTGAACGCCGTGACAGCACCGCGTCGGACCTCATTTCAGTGATGGCCTCGGCACGGAACCGCGACGGCGAACCTACGCTGTCCGATGAGCGTGTGGCGCTTCATCTGTGTGAGTTCTCGGCCGCCGGGACCGACACCACCGCCCAGGGCATGGCCAACGCCGTCATCTTCCTCTCGCGCAACGAAGATCAACTCGCCGAGGTCCAAGCCGATCCGAGCCTGTGGCCCAGGGTGTTCGAGGAGACCCTCCGTCGCCGCCCGTCCGCGCCGTTCGCATCACGGCAGGCCACCCGTGACGTCGTATTGTCCGGGGTCACGATCCCCGCCGGCGACATGGTGTGGGTAGCACTGGCCAGCGCCAACAACGACCCCGACCATTACCCGGAACCGAAGAAGTGGAACATCCACCGCGACGAACCCACCAACCACTACGCCTTCACCAAGGGCCGACACACCTGCCTGGGCCAGCCCCTCGGTCGTACCCAGGGCACCGCAGGCGTCCGTGTCCTGTTCGAACGACTGCCCAGCCTGCGCATCGCTCCTGACTTCGAACAGGACTTCCTCCCATTGGTCATGCTTCCGATCCGGCGCAGCCTCGTCGCGAACTGGGATCCGGCCGACAGCACGACCAGCTAGCAAGTCGACAAGGACCATCCATGCATACGACGCCCCTCACAGATGCGGACACACGCTTGCTCACCTCCCCGGAATCCCGCATGGAGCTGACGATCACGGCACGAACCGCGGTTGCGGACTCCGTCGTGGAGTTGACGCTCACCCACCCGGCCGGGTGGCCACTGCCCAACTGGGCCCCCGGTGCACATCTGGATCTCGTCCTCGGACCCGATCTCATTCGCCAGTACTCCCTGTGCGGTGACCCGAGCGATCGCTCCTCCTACCGGGTGGCGGTGCTACGCGAACCCGACAGCCGTGGGGGTTCCCTTGCAGTGCACGAGAACCTCGCCGTCGGAGACACGATCGTCACCCAGGGACCGCGTAACAATTTCGTGTTGGTCGACGCACCGGAGTATCTGTTCATCGCCGGGGGAATCGGAATCACTCCACTGATTCCGATGATCGCCGCTGTGGAAGCCCGTGGCATTCCCTTCCGTCTCGTGTACGGCGGCCGCGCACGAGCATCGATGGCCTATGTCGAGTTACTGGAAAGCCGCTACCCCGGGTGTGTCGAGGTTTGTCCCCAAGATCAGGTGGGACATCTCGATCTGCCCAAGATCCTCGGCGAGCACCGACCCGAACGGCGGGTATACACCTGCGGACCTGCACCGCTACTCGACGCGATCGAACGATTCTGCACGTCGTGGCCGTCCGGATCCGTGAATATGGAACGTTTCCGGGCGAAAGAAGCCGACCCCGGTGCAATCGACACCGAATTCGAGGTCGAGCTGACGCAAACGGGTGTCACGGTCACGGTCCCCGCCGATCGGTCCATCCTCGATGTCGCCGAAGAAGCCGGCGCAGTCGTGATCTCGTCCTGCCGGGAAGGTACCTGCGGCAGCTGCGAGACGCCCATACTCGAAGGCACTGCCGATCATCGTGATTCGCTGCTCACTCAGGAGGAGAAGGACGCCCAGGAGACGATGTTCATCTGCGTCTCCCGCTCGTGCTCGGGCCGACTGGTGCTCGACCTGTGAGCGTCCGGTCGCCATTCGACGTCGAAACCCCACACAGAAGGACAATAATGACAGCGAGTGCAAACCGCGCGGTGACTTATGTCGGCCCCGGCAAGGTCGAAGTGCGTGAGATCGAATTCCCGAAACTCGAACTGCGGGACGGACCGGGGGTCAACCCGGCCAATGTCGGACGCAAGTGCGAACACGGAGTCATTCTGAAGGTGGTCTCCACCAACATCTGCGGAAGCGACCAGCACATGGTTCGGGGCCGCACCACCGCCCCCGAAGGATTGGTCCTCGGGCACGAAATCACCGGTGAAGTCGTAGAAGTCGGCCGGGACGTCGAATTTATCAAGGTCGGCGACTTGTGTTCGGTGCCGTTCAACATCGCCTGCGGGCGGTGCCGCAACTGCAAGGAACGCAAGACAGGCATCTGCCTCAACGTCAACCCCGACAGGCCCGGATCAGCATTCGGGTATGTCGACATGGGCGGCTGGGTAGGCGGTCAGGCCGAATACGTCATGGCACCGTACGCCGACTTCAATCTGCTCAAGTTCCCCGACAGGGACCAGGCGCTGGAAAAGATCCGCGACCTGACCATGCTCTCGGACATCTTCCCCACCGGCTATCACGGCGCTCTCACAGCGGGCGTGCGCGCAGGATCGACTGTCTACGTCGCGGGCGCCGGCCCAGTCGGACTCGCCGCGGCGGTCGGTGCCCAGCTCCTGGGCGCTGCTGTCGTTATTGTCGGCGACCTGAACGCCGAGCGCCTTGCTCAGGCTCGCTCGTTCGGTTGCGAGACCATCGACGTCTCCCACGGCGCCCCGCAGGACCAGCTCGAGCAGCTGCTCGGCGTCCCCGAGGTCGACGCAGCAATCGATGCCGTCGGCTTCGAAGCACGTGGTCACGGCGGCGACGCCGGGCACGAACAGCCCGCGGCGGTACTCAACTCACTGATGGAGCTGACCACCGCCGGAGGCGGCATCGGCATCCCCGGACTGTATGTCACAGGCGATCCCGGCGCCGCCGACGACGCCGCGAAAGCTGGGTCGCTGTCATTGAGTCTGGGCACCGGCTGGGCGAAATCGTTGTCGTTCGCCACCGGACAGTGCCCGGTCATGAGCTATCACCGCGAGCTGATGAACGCGATCCTCGCGGACCGGGTGCAGATCGCGAAAGCCGTCAACGCGACCGTCATCACGCTCGATGATGCACCGCGCGGATACAGCGCCTTCGACAGCGGAGTGGCCCAGAAGTTCGTCATCGATCCCCACGGGATGATCACAGCCTGACCCCCGTTCGTGGCTCTTCCATCCACTCCCATGAAACAGGTCAGATGTCGAAAATAGTCATAGCCATCGGCGTATCCGCGATGATGTTCGCCAGTGCATGTTCCACCAACCCCGGCGATGCCGAAGCACCCACCACCTCGCTGTTCGGCGCTGACCAGCCTCGGACGCAATGGGAGTCGGTGACCGAGAACCAAGTCAGTGGCGTCATCAGACCTGAGGATCTCGTCGCAGTCCCCGACACCACCTGGGTTCTGGCCAGCAGCATGGCTTCGCCGAAGCGAGGCACTCCGGGCAGGCTCGTCGCCGTCGACTCGACGACCAACGCCACTGTTCCTCTCTGGCCACACCCGGACCAGCACGCCGAATGGAATCGCAGCACCTACCCTGATTGCGCCGGGATCCCCGACACCACGTCCGCCGAACCACACGGCATCGCCATCGCCCCGGCCACCGACAGACAGCCGGTCACCCTGTATGCCGTCAATCACAAGCGGGAATCGATCGAAGTCTTCGATCTCGACCCCGCAGCGGGTCCCGATGCACTGACGTGGGTGGGGTGCGTCCCCATCCCCCGTGACGTGTACGCCAATGCCGTCGCACCCCTGCCGGACGGCAGCGGCATCATCGTCTCCAGCATGTTCGATCCCACCGCCTCCGGAGACCCGTTCGCCCGCATGTTCACCGGAGCCGATACGGGACGGGTGATGAAGTGGACTCCGGCGCAGGGATGGACGGCTTTGCCGGACAGCGCCGTCGGTGGCGCCAATGGTGTCCTGGTCTCACCGGACGGGCAGTCCGTCCTCGTTGCTGCCTGGACGCAGAAGAAGCTCGTGCGGATGTCTCTGACGAATCCTCGCGACCGCAGCGAGGTGGCACTACCGTTCCTGCCCGACAACCTCCGCTGGACGCCACAGGGAACGATTCTCGTGACCGGGCAGAACGTCACCGTCGACGACGTTCTTGTGTGCAACGGGGGTGAAGGAACCCACTGCCCCACCGGGTACGCGGTCGTGGAGGTCGATCCATCGTCGATGACCAGCACAGTGCTCATCGACGGCACAGATTCCTCGGTGAGTCTGGCGACCACTGCCCTGCCGGTCGGGGACGAGATTTGGCTGGGGACGCTCAGTGGTGACCGGATCGTGCGGTTGACCCGGGGCTGAGCGTCGTGACGTGCCCCAGGTACGAACCTACGCCGCCGTGATCGGGGCAGGTGGTGTTCCGATTGGTGACTTCGATTCTGCTGCAACAGTTGTCGAGAGTCTCACCAGTGCGAGCAAACACGCCATGGACACTGCCAACGCGACCACGATCGCCGCGGCAATCGCGTACGGCGTGCCGGTAGCCTTCAGGAGCAACGTGGCGACCAGCGGCATCAATCCGGATCCGATGACATTCGACAGCTGGTAACCCAGTGACATCCCGGTGTAGCGCACGCTCGGCTCGAAACTGTCGGCGAAGAGGGCTGGTTGAGCGCCGTATGCACTGGTGAACAGCACACCCATGCCAACAACATAGCCGAAGATGATCCACGCAGGCTGTGCCGTGTTAATCGTCCAGAAGAGCAGGAGGGTACCGGCAATGGCGGCCAGAGGACCGACGGTCATGATCCGTCTCCGACCGAATCGGTCCGAGGCGTATCCACCGAGCATGATGACCGGAATCTGCACCATGCAGGTGGCAAGGATCGCTGCGAGCGTGATCGAGCTGCTGACGCCCTGAGTGCTGCGGGCATAGCCGACGAGGAAGGTCAGCGCCACGACGCTGAAGGCACCGTATCCGAGGAACGCACCGCAGACGAGCAGGACGGGTTTACGGTGACTGCGCAGCACTTCCGCGAGCGGTACCTTCGCGGATATACCTTCAGCCTTGAGCGCGGTGAATTCGGGTGACTCGGCGATTTTCAGGCGCACGATCAGGCCGAGTGCGACCAGTACGGCGCTGAGTAGGAAGGGGACTCGCCAACCCCAGGAGAGCATCTCGTCTTCCGGAAGCAGGGTCACGAGGAGGAAGACGGCGTTGCCGAGTAGGGTGCCCACCGCGGGCCCGACCTGGGGCACCGAAGCAAAGAACCCTCGGCGTTCGGGGCGCGCATACTCGAAGGCCATCAGGATCGCCCCGCCCCACTCTCCGCCGAAGGCGACGCCTTGCAGGAAACGGAGGGAGACGAGTACCACCGCGGCCCAGGCCCCGATATTCTCGTAGGTGGGCAGCAGCCCGATCGCCGTCGAGGCGACACCCATGATCACCAGCGTGATCACCAAGACCGGTTTGCGGCCGATTTTATCCCCGAAGTGGCCAAAAATGACGGCCCCCAGCGGTCGGGAGAAGTAGCCGACCGCGAGTGTGCCGAAAGATGCCAGGGCACCGACGAACGCATTGCTCTGCGGAAAGAACAACGTCGGGAACACCAGAGCGGCAGCGAGGCCGTAGATCGAGAAGTCGTAGTATTCGAGCGCGGTACCGGCCATGCTTGCGGCGGCGATCTTACGCACCTTGGTCGCGTCATCGGCCGGAGGGGACACTACCGACTCTGTCATTCTGTCTCCTTCGGTATGGATCGGCATCACCCCGACGGGTAATGCCCATATGTGCTGTCAGTGTTTACTTTTCGAGTCGCAGAGGGATGCTTGACCAGCCGGTACGCAGCGCTCTGCCCGATGTCTCGGCGGGTGCGGCGAGCGTAATGGAACGGGTGCCCGCGAGTAGCTGCGTTCCGAACGCGAGAAGTTCCTGCCGCGCGATGGGCGCGCCCACGCACATGTGCGGACCGAATCCGAACGTCAGGTGCTGGTTGCGGTCGCGATCCAACCGAACCCGGTGCGGATCGGCGAACCGTTCCGCGTCGCGGTTGGCTGAGGCGACGTTGATCGCGACGAGCTCGTTTGCCGGGACTGTGGTGCCGGCAATCGTGACATCGGCGGTGGTTCGACGAACGGTCTGATGCAGCGGCGGCCCCAGGCGCAGCACCTCCTCGATGGCAGCGGGTAACCGATCCGGGTCGGCCCGCAGGCGGGCCTGGTCGTCGGGGTTCGTGGCCAGGTAGTGCGCCAATGATCCCATCGCCGAGCTCGTGGTATCTGCGCCCGCAGCGAAGATCTGGGTCCCGAGCGAGAGCACCTGTTCACGTGAGATCGGTTCGCCGTCGGGTCGCAGTTCGAGGATCCCACTCATCACATCCTGCTCGGGGTCCCGCGGATGCTCGGTGCGATCGGCGATCAGGGTGTTCACTGCGTCGTCCCACAACGTCGCCTGCAGGGCGCCGAAGGCACTGATGTCGTGGCGTAGAGAGTCGGCGCGGTCGAGGGTGGCAGCGAGTTCGACCCATCCCTCGTCGCTCAGTCCGAGCAACACCGAAAGCACCTGCGGCGGAACGGTACGCGCGACGGACCGGTAGATGTCCCCTTCTCCTGCTTCGATGAGCGGAGTAAGTTGTTCGGCCACGATGTGGTCGATTTCCGGTGACAACCGCGCGACCCGGTCGGGTCGGAAGTACTTGTTGAGGAAGGTTCGGTAGAAGGTGTGTTCCGGCGGATTCGTTGCGATGGGTATCGGCCGATTCGGCGACGGGTACTCGACGAAGGGGCGCCCACTCGCAAAGTTCTTCCAGTCCCGGCTGGCCTTCGAGGCGTCGGCGAAGGTCAGCACACTCCAGAACCCATCGAAGTCGTCACTGTGTACGACCGGAGAGGACGCACGCAGTCGGTCGTACTCGCTGTACAGGTCGGATGCGATGCTTGGTCGATAGGACGCGGCTGAATTCACTTGGTTGCGCGCGCCCGTATTCGTAGTCGTCATGGTGTACCTCTCGGCAGATCGATCCCGCTGAATTAGAGGATTCCGCGGGTATCCCACGGGGAAGAGAATTGGTTCCCGCAACATCGAATCGGAGTGACACCCCGATCGGTTCGGCTAACATCGAATGTAATCTTTGCCATACAAATCGGCAATACCCTGCTGTGAATCAGTTCGCTTGGGGCGCTTGGGATACGCGTGACGGACTGATGTGGCCGGCGGGCACGACGCCGCCACGCCCGCGCTGACCGGGGCGGGATGGCTATCTGATCAGGTTGATCAGCTCGAGCCCGTTCCCATCCAGGCATTTCGGAGGAGCTCGCCCAGTTCCGTGCGGGACACGGGGCGCGGGTTCGAGGCGGGAACTACGGGCAGGATCAGATCGGCGGCCTCGTCGAGGTCGCCCTCGGACAGCCCGACGTCGCGTAGCGCGGTGGGCGCCTCAACAGTTTTCAGCAGGGCACGCAGGCCGTCCACTGCGTCGGTCGCACCGAGTGCGGCTGCCGTCCGTGTTGCCGCGGCCTGCGCATAGGGTGCGTTGAAGGCCAGGACGTGGGGCAGGACGATGGTGTGCGTTTGGGCGTGGGGCAGGTCGAACCGACCGCCGAGCACGTGGCAGATCTTGTGGTGCAGACCCGATCCCGCGCTGGCGAAGGCGACCGCAGCGAGATAGGCGCCGTAGAGTGCGTGCTCGCGTCCGGCGAGGGATTCGGGTCGGTCGGCAACCTCGGGAAGGGCATCGGCGAGGGCGCGGATCGCCTCGGTGGCGAGCGCGGTGTTGATCGGATTCGCGCGCGGCGCCCAGAGTGAGTCGACGCAGTGCGCGAGGGCGTTGCAGGCGCTGGCGACACTGAGCTCACGTGGGAGAGATCGGGTGAGTTCCGCGTCGTAGACGACGGTGTGGGGAAGGACGCGGTCGTCCTGGCCGGTCGTCTTGCGGGCTGCCTCGGTGATTCCCCAGACATTCGTCGCTTCCGAGCCTGCGTAGGTGGTCGGGACGGCAATGATCGGCAACCCGGTGGTCAAGGCGACGGCTTTGGCCAGTCCGGTCGTGGACCCGCCGCCGATGCTGATGAGCAGATCGGCACCGTGCTCTCGGGCGATGCTGCGAGCCTGTTCGGCTTGCGCGACGGGCACGTGGGGGCGCACGTCGTCGAATCGCACCGCGACATCGAGGTCGCCAAGGACTGCGTCGGCGAGCGACCGATCGCCTCGAGCGGCCACGACCATGGGCGTGGATGCGCTCAAATCATAGGTCGCCGAACGCAAATGGTTCGCAGCCTGGCCCGAACCGAACATCACGCGCTGACCCAGGGTGCGGTGGTCGAATATCGGTATCTCGTTCATGAGGTTTCCTCGCGGACTCGTCGCCGGCCGAATGGGCCGACGGTATGTTCACTGGTCGGATTCGAGGGCGGCGAGCGCTGTGGTGGCGGCGGTACGCACGTGGGCCACGCACAGTGCGGCGGCGCGTGAGGCGTCGCGTTCCTTGATCGCCCGGACGACGCCGCGCAACTCGGCGACCGCCTGCTCGGAGCGACCGGATGTGGACAATGACGTCGCCCGCAGGATCCGGACTCGTGCCTGAATGCCCTCGATGAGCTGCTTGAGCGAGCTGCTGGCAGCACCTTCGACGAGGACGGTGTAGAACTCGTCCTTGGCCGCGAGGATGCTACGGATCTCCCCGCCGGCGGCGGTCACCTCGGCGAAGTGTTCCACCGCCGCATCGAGCCGCATGACTTGGGACGGGGTGGCTCGTTCGACGAACCGGGTCACGATGATCGATTCGAGTGCGGCACGAACCTCGTAGAGATCGGCGGCTTCACTGACCGTGGGCGCGCTCACCATGGCGCCGCGCTGGGGCACCACGGTAACCAGGCCCTCGGATGTCAATTCCCGCAGTGCTTCTCGGACGGTGGTGCGTGAGACGCCGAGTTGCTCGATGAGTTCTCGCTCGATCAACCGTTGCCCTGGGCGGAGCCGGAAGTCGAGGATTGCTTCACGCAGCGCCGCGATGACCTGCTCCCGAAGAGGGGCGGCCGCCTTCCCCACCGGACTCGTTGCCCAGACACCGGCCGTCTTCGTCGCCATCGGATCAGTGTACTTTTTGTACGTTGGTCATACAATTTCCGGGGTTGCCGACTCTTCGACCCACCGGGCGATCTCGGTGTGGTCCGCCCCGGAATCGAGCGTCTCCGACGCTTGGCTCCACAGTGAGACCGCGTGCTCGCCGAGGAGGCTGGGCTGGCCGAGCTGCCGCGCCAAATCGGTGGCAATGCGCATATCTTTGAGCATCAGGTTCAGCGCGAAGCCGGAATCGTACGTCTTCGGCACAATGAAGTTCGGCCACTTGTTCTCGGTCGATCCGCTCCGTCCGCTCGAGCCGTTGATGACGGTGAGCATGACTTCCGGGTCGAGACCGAATCGTTCCCCCACGAGGATCGCCTCGCTGGTCACCATCAGATGAGTAGCCGAGAGCAGGTTGTTGAGCGCCTTCAGCGCGTGTCCGGCGCCGATATCGCCGACGCGGACGGGTCGGCCCAGAAGTTCCAGGATCGGCAGCGCAGCGGAGACAACGGACAGCGTGCCGCCGACCATGATGGTCAGAGTGCCGTTGACGGCACCTTTCACTCCGCCGGAAACCGGGGCGTCGATCAGGTCCACGCCCCGTTCGTCGGCGATGCGCCGGGCGAGTGCCCGGGTGCGCATCGGCTCGGACGAGCTCATGTCGACCACGACCGCACCGGGCCGTAGCGCCGCGGCGAGTCCGTCGTCGAGGACCGACTCCACCACTGCAGAGCTCGGCAGCATCAGGATTGTCACGTCGGCGTCCGACGCGGCCGCGGCTGCCGAGTCCGCCGCCATGCCGCCGTGTTCCGTAAAGCGTTGCACCGCTTTCTCGGACAGATCGAAGCCGATCACTCGGTGGCCTGCCTCGAGTAGGCGGCCCGCCATGGGGGCGCCCATGTTTCCGAGCCCCACGAACGCGACCGTGGCGGTCGACGACAGGTCACGAGTCTGCAGATCAACACCGGCAGCAGTGTCAGACATCGGCGCGCAGCTCCTTCAGGGTCGCCTCGGCGATGCGGAAGGATTCGAGTGCGGCAGGAACACCCACGTACACCGCGGCCTGGAGGAGAACCTCCTGAATCTCTTCGTCGGTGCAGCCGTTGGTCACTGCCCCACGCACGTGCACCGCGAGTTCGTGAGAACGGTTGAGGGCGGTCAGCATAGCCAGGTTGAGCAGGCTGCGGGTCCGGGGAGGCAGTCCGTCGCGGGTCCACACGGTGCCCCAGCAGTACTCGGTGACGAGTTCCTGGATGGGACGGGAGAACTCGGTGACGTTGCTCAGAGAGCGCTCGACATGCTCGGCTCCGAGGACCGCCTTGCGCATGGCAATGCCATCTTCGTAGGTCTCCTTGTGCGTCCGACTGGTGGTCATGGATTACTCACTCTCGTTCAGATTGTATGACGATAGTTGCGATAGCGCTGCAGACTTTGCTGATCGCCCCGTGACCAGGCATGCAGTAAACCGGAGAATCGGCTCACCCGGTCGAGTCAAGGCCGTAGTCCCGACGCGGCTGCCTAACATCGGCCCACGTGGTGCGCCTTTCGGTGTCACCACTTCAGTCTCCCCCCAGAACTAGACTCATGTCAAGTATTGCGGTGACTCGCGTCACTCGGTACGGTAGCTTCAACACGGCGGATTGTCGTACATATTTCCTCCGCGGGCTCACCACGATGCGTCGCATCGTCGCCGGATACGAGCGGAACACCAGGCTTCCCACTGCAGAAGAAACGGAAGAAGACATGACTGAACAGACGGTGCTCATCGCAGGCGCCGGCCCGGTCGGGATTCTCAATGCCCTGGGACTCGCGCGGGCGGGAATCTCCGTCACCGTGCTCGAGCGGGGCAGCGAGGTAGTGCAATCACCGCGCGCCATGGTTTATCACTGGTCCGTGCTCGACGGACTCGAGCGACTCGGGCTGTTCGACGCGGCCGCCGCTCGGGGGTTCCTCAAACAGGGGTACACCTACCGTGTCCATGCCACCGGCGAGCAGGTGTCCTTCGGACTCGACGCACTCGAGGGCAGGGTTGCGCACCCCTACAACCTGCATCTCGGGCAGAACGCTCTCGTCGAACTTGCACTCGAGGAGCTTTCGGCGTTTCCGCACGCGAAGGTGTTGTGGAACACCGAGGTTCACTCAGTTGATCAAGATGACAACGTTGTGCGGGTGAGGACCATCTCGGACGGCGATCCCCTTGTCTTGACCGCACAGTGGCTGATCGGCGCCGACGGGGCACGCAGCACGGTCCGTGAGTCGGTCGGTATCGCATTCGACGGGCACACCTGGCCCGAGCGGTTCGTGGCCACCAACATTCGCATCGATCTCGAAGCTCACGGCTGGCCCCTGACGACCATGCTGATCGACGATCGGTACGGAGCGATCATCTCCAAGATCGACAACACCAACCTCTGGCGGTTCACCTACTGCGAAGACGAGGCATTACCGGCCGAGACGGTGCTCGACCGCATGCCCGAGTACTTCGGAGCCGTCTTTCCCGGCATCGACGACATCGAGCTGGTCGCCTTCTCCCCTTATCGGATGCATCAACGCGCCGCCGCCACATTCCGTGCCGGCAGGGTGCTCCTCGCGGGCGATGCCGCCCACGCCACGAACCCCACCGGTGGCCTGGGGCTGACATCCGGGTTGTTCGACACGTACGTCCTCTACGAGGCTTTGGCCGCGGTGATCGACGGTCGAGTGTCCGACGAGGTGCTCGACGAGTACGCCCGCCTTCGCCGGGAAGTGTTCGTCGACAAGGTCAGTCCCGCAGCGTCGGCGAACAAGAAGCTCGTCTACCACTCCGGGAAAGGTGCGGCGCTCGACGAGGCGATGGCCGGGCTGCGGCAACTGTCCTCCGACCCCGACGCCTTGTTCGCGCGGTTGATGTTCCCCAAGTCCTTGGAGACGCCGTCTTTGGTTGCGGAGGTGCACGCATGAAGGTTTTGAATGATCGGGTGGCGGTCGTGACGGGCGCAGCGAGCGGGATCGGGCTTGCCCTGGCGCGGCGCCTGGGCGCCGAGGGAATGCACCTCGTGCTCGCCGATGTGGATTCAGACGCCCTCGAACACGCCACAGCCCTGGTACGGGCCGACGGTGCGGAAGCCATCGGAGTGCGCACTGATGTTCGCAAGCTCGATGCCGTGCAGGAGTTGGCCGCGCGCACGATCGAGCGGTTCGGTGCGGTGCATCTGGTGTGCAACAACGCCGGTGTCGAGACCGGTGGATCCTTTCTGGAGATCCCCGACGGTGCGTGGCAATGGGTGATGGACGTCAACTTCTACGGTGTACTCCACGGCTGCCGGGTGTTCCTTCCGCTCCTGGCCCAACATCCACAGGCACATATCGTCAACACCGCCTCGGTCGCCGCATTCACCAGCGGCACAGCAACGATGACCCCGTACTGTGTGTCCAAATCGGCCATCCTGAGCCTGACGGAATCCTTGGCCGTCGAACTGCATACCGCGGGCAGCACTGTGGGGATCTCGCTGCTCGCACCCGGCCCGGTGAAGACCCGGATGCCCGATGCGGAGCGGAACATGCCCGATGGCCTCGAACCCGCCCGCGAACCACATCGAGTCGCGCTCATGGAGGAACTGCGGACCAAGGCCCAGCAGGTGGGACTCGAGCCGGCCGAGGTCGCCGACATGACTGTGCAAGCGATCCGGGACAACCAGTTCTTCGTGCTGCCGCATCGCGAGATGGCACTTGCGGGTGTACGCCGGCGTCTGCAGTGGATGGAGACCGGCGAGCTGCCGGCACCCCGCAAGGCTGGTACCTGAGGCCGTCCCGGCCCGCGTCCCCACCATTCTGAGAACCGAGGACCCATGACTACTGCCGTAACCCATGCTCCGAGCTCGGATTACGACCCGTTCGATGCCGAAGTCTTGCAGGATGTCCATGTGCATGACGGTCTCCTGCGTGAGGTCGCGCCTGTCGTGCACATCGACAAGTACGACTTCTACGCGGTGACCCGCCACGCCGAAATTCAGAAGGCGCTGCGTGACTGGCGCACGTTTTCCTCGACGGATCGTCCGTTCTACCAGCCGAACCCGTTCCGGCCCAATGCACCACTGATGCAGGACCCTCCCGATCACACGCAGACCAAGTCGGTGATGATGCGAATCTTCTCCAAGGAGAACATGGCGAAGATGCAGGCGTACTTCACCGAATCGGCCTCACATCTGGTGAACGAACTTCTCAGCGGTGGTGTGGTGGACCTCGACGGATACCGCGACGTTGCCGCCCGGTACGTGCTGCAGGTCTTCCCCGATGTTCTCGGATTGCCCACGGAGGGCAGGGAACTGCTGTTGAAGTTCGGTGATGCGGTGTTCAACGCGTTCGGCCCACAGAACGAGCATCACCACGCCAAGATGCGCAGCGGGGCCCCGGCACTCGCATGGGTCGAAGAAAATATGAAGCGGGAACTGCAGAGCGACGGCGGAATAGGCTGGCAGCTCTACGCTGCCGCGGACGAGGGTGTGATCACCGAGACCGAGGCCGAACAGCTTCTCAAAGCCGTTTTCGGTGCCGGCTTCGACACCACGATCTTCGGGATCTCCGGCATGTTGCGGGCGTTCGCCGACAATCCGGAGCAGTGGCAGTTGCTGCGTGCCCGGCCTGATCTGGTCGAGTCCGCGTTCGAGGAGGCGCTGCGCCTTTACCCGCCGTCCCGATTCGGTGGCCGGGTCGCGCTCCGGGACACCGAACTCGGCGGAATCACCATCCCCGCCGGAACCAAGCTGCTGCTGATGTGGCTCGGCGCCGGACGGGATCCCCGCAAGTGGACCGACCCGGACCAGTTCCGGATCGACCGCCACGACGCCGGAAGCCACCTGTCCTTCGGCTTCGGCATCCACACCTGCGCCGGGCAGGCCGTCGCACGGTTGGAAGCGAAAAGCCTGCTGAGCGCGTTGGTTGACCGTGTCGAGCGGATCGAACTCACCGGTGAGCCCCGCCGCGCGATCAACTTCCAGGCGTTCGGGCACGAATCGATTCCGATCCGCCTCGTTCCGGCCGGTTGAGCCGATGACCGCCACCACACAATCGGTGCACTCGGCCCCACATCGCAGCACACCCGCCGCGTGGTTGCGGCGTGGGGAGTTCTGGGTGCATACCGGCACCGGCACCACACGGTGTGCCTCGTACGTCCGCTGGGAAGCGCCCGGAACCGAAACCGGTGAGCTGCCGGTCGTGCTCGTGCACGGCGGTGGTGGACAGTCGCTCGACTGGACCACCACACCGAATGGTGAACCCGGATGGGCGCCGTTACTCGTAGAGGCCGGTCACCCGGTGTATCTACCGGATCGCCCTGCCCATGGCCGCTCCCCCTACCGTCCTGAAGTTCACGGCGACCTGATGCCGGCGGCAACACCCGCCGACGTGCAACGATTGTTCGCTCCAGGACCGAACGACAGCCGGCACCGGACGCACACCGAGTGGCCGTGGACGCGGGAATCGGGGACCACTCAGTTCGACGCTCTCGCATCCGCAGTGCAGCCCCCTCCACGAAGCCTTGCCAATGGGCACCGGCTCGACGGTGACATGCTCGTCGCGCTACTCGAGCGCATCGGACCGGCCGTGGTGATCACCCATTCCGCCGGCGCACCCGCCGGCTGGATCGCCACGCAGCGCCGGCCAAACCTGGTCGCAGCCCTGGTGGCCGTCGAACCTCTCGGTCCGTCCTTCCGCGACCTCGGAGACCGGGGCCGACTCGCGTATGGATTGACCGCGGTCCCGCTCGACGACCGATACCGCACCGACTCGGTCGATCCGGCGCGACCGCAGCGACTACTCGGACTCGCCTCGACACCGATCGCCGTGGTAACCGCCGATGCCTCGGGCCGTCATGACGACGATCTCGCCACGGTGACGTTCTTGAAGGCCGCGGGCGTCCGCGTCGAGCACCTCGTACTCGCCGATCTCGGGTTGCCGGGCCACGGGCACGGCCTCATCTTCGAGCGCGGCCACGATCGCACACTGTCGATCGTCCGGGACTGGTTGTCCACCAGTATCACTCGTCACACCCCTCCTGCCGAAGGACTGTCATGACCGTATCCACCGCACTGCGCATGTGGGCGCTCGACGCACCGACAATGGATCTCGATGCCGGAGATCTGGTCGTCGGCGCCGAAGGCATGATCACCTTTCCACTCCCGGCGTTCCTGATCGAACATCAGCGTGGACTCATCCTCTTCGACACCAGTTTCTCGCCGGTGCTTAACGACGACCCGCGCGCCTACTTCGGAGACCTGGCCGAGACCCTCAATATCGTCACGAACCCGGAACAACGCATCGACCGTCAACTCGGAAAGCTGGGCTTCCGCACCGAGGACGTCACCCACGTCGTGCTCTCGCACACCCACTCCGACCACGCCGGCGGCCTGTACCTGTTTCCGCAGGCGAAGTTTTTCGTCGGCCCTGGAGAGTTCGATTGGGCGGCCGACCCGAGCGCCATGCAAGCCCATCTCATGCGGCCCGACGACCTGGCACCGACCCGTGAGTTCGACTGGACGACGATCCGGACGGCACAGCACGATCTGCTCGGCGACGGGTCCGTCCAGATCCTGCACACGCCCGGCCACACCCCGGGAGAGCTGTCCTGCGTGGTGAACCTGCCCTCGCAGTCCATCGTTCTGACCGGCGACACCGTCCACCTGCGAGAAGGTCTCGACCGAGAGGCACCCGACCCTCACGACTGGGATCCGGTTGCCGGGCGCGAGAGCATCCGCGCCCTCAAACGACTGCGCGACGACGAAGGTGCCCGGATCTGGATCGCGCACGACCCCCAGGACTGGTCCGCATTCGGTGGGCCACTCGTCGCCCAGGAGTGACCCGAATGATCCTCGTCGATTACCGCTGTGGCGCGTGCGCCGTCACCACCGAAACGCTCACCTGCACCCCTGTCCCGCCACACCGGCTATGCCCGCGCTGCGGGGGCGACGCGCACCGCCGCTACGGCGCTGCCGGACTCACCGGACGCGCCACCGCACCGGCCGCCGGCAGTACCGCGTGTGTCGACAACCCTGATGTCCCCGGACTCTGCCACGTCGGCCCGGCCGCCAAACGCACCCTCATCGCACGTCACCGCGGCGACACCGACACGCTCGCGCGCGAGCAACAGCGGCAACGCGCGGAGTACGAACGGTCCGGACCTCCGGATTCGGGCCAGATCCGCGGCCACAACCACTCGGCACCCACACAAAGCGGAGTGGTCTCATGACATCGAATCCTCATCTGCACGGCGACCTGCTGCCGCACGGAGTCCGTGACCTGGGGCAGGCACCGCTGGTGGTGTATGCCGTGCACGGTCGAGGTCAACAGCCGGGGTTCATGGCGGAGGTCGCGAACAGGATCGACAGTCCGGAAACGGCGTACCTGCTGCCCAGCGCGGACGGCAGCAGCTGGTATCCCGAAAGCTTCCTGAAGCCGCACGAAGACAACGAACCGTTCCTCGGCCACGCCCTCGACGCCGTCGACACCCACCTGTCCCGGATCTCGGACCAGGGAGTGCCTGCAGAACGCACCGTGCTCATGGGTTTCTCGCAAGGGGCGTGCCTGCTTGCGGAGTACCTGCTACGTACCGGTCGCCGCTTCGCCGGTGCGGCCCTGCTCACCGGCGGCTACCTCGGCCCCGAGGAGAAGTCCTGGTCCGCGGGCGGTAAGTCCTTCGACGGGATGCCGGTGCTGCTGGCCACGTCGGCGCGCGACGAATTCGTGCCATTGGCAAGGGTGCATGCCACCACCGAATCGTTCGTCGAACTCGGTGCCTCGGTACGCCTGCATGTCGACGACGACCCCGAGCACCGCGTCAACGACGACGTCATCGATCACACCCGAAAACTGTTCGACACCATCACCAAAAGGAGATAACCCATGGCCTACGTAGAAGGCTCGCACCATGTCACCCTGTCCGTCGGCAAGGCCCAGGACGACGTCGATTTCCACGTGAAAACCCTCGGCATGCGCTTCATCAAGCGGACCGTCCTCTTCGACGGCAGCAAGCCGATCTACCACCTGTACTACTCCAACGCCACCGGCGATCCGTCCTCGGTGGTCACCACCTTCCCCTGGGCGCAGGCCGGACTCTACGGCAAGCGTGGAACCAACCAGGCCCGCGAAGTACTGCTGTCGGTTCCGGCCGGCTCACTCGACTACTGGCACGGCCGCCTCACCGAGCACAAGGTCGACGTCGACAACCTCGATGTCTTCGACCGGCGCCGACTCGCCTTCCGGCACCCCAGCGGCATCGAGTACCAGTTCGTCGAGAACGACAACGACGAGCGCGAGGGGTACGCCGGCAACGGTGTGCCGCAGCAGTATGCAATCCACGGCATCCACGGCGTCGGCATCCACGTCACCACCCCGGAACGGATGGTCGATTTCGCCAACGACACCTTCTTCTCCCAAGGCAAGATCGCCGAGGAAGGCGACCGGGCAACCTTCCAGGTCGGTAACGCCAAGTACGGCAACCACATCGAACTGACCGCGAACATCAGCGAGGACCAGGGAACCTGGCATTACGGTTCGGGCACCTACCACCACTTCGCGTGGAACCTCGACACCCTCGCCAATCAGGACGAGGTGAAGTTCGGGATGGAAGGGGCCGGGTACACGGACATCTCCGAGCTGAAGGACCGTAAGTACTTCAAGAGTGTCTACGTGCGGACGCCCGGTGGAGCCCTGTTCGAGCTCGCCGTCACCCACGAGGACGGCGGCTGGACGTGTGACGAATCGCCGCAGGAACTCGGCAGCAAGTTCATGCTGCCGAACCAGTTCGAGAACCGTCGCGGCGAGATTTTCGAACAGCTCGAGCACATCGAGATATAGATCGTGACCCGAACACTGGCGTCGGCCGCTGCCTCCATGCAGACAGCGGCCGGCCCCGGCCACCCCCCAGCCGGGCTCACCTGGGGTGTCAAACAGAGTTTCCTCCGCTACCTGTCGGGCTTGCCCGACGGTGGGTACGCTGCTTCCGGCGGTGCCTACCTCAGCGAGAGCAGTTTCTTCACCTTCCCCCCACACACCGACGAGCAGACAGGTGCGGGTGAACTCCGGTTCCGCGGGGCAATTCACCTCAGTGGCCACGCCGGCCTACTGCAGGTTCTCATTACCGATCCACGCCTGATCCTGCGTGATACCGGCGCCCTCCTCACGGTCGCGAACCGCATCGATGCACCGGAGGGTTCCGAGCGAATCCCTCTCGCCGAACTCGCGATCAACGATTCCTACAGCACACAGCAAGGCCTGGTACTGCCCTTGATCACTGCCGAACTCACCGCAGCAGGATGCGACCTCTTCGGTGGCCACTACCCGGCCGGTGAACCCCTCGACCCCATCTTCGTATTCGCTCCTCAGCCCAATCTCCGCAGCACCTGGCAGCGGCACTGACCACGCATAGCAACTCGGAGGACCCTCCTATGCACTCAATAATGACCGCTTCCGACTCCGACGCTCATGACACAGAACGCCGCCTGGAACTGACGGTGGCAGGAAAAGAGGTGGTGGCGGAAGGTGTCGTCCGCCTGACCCTCACGTCACCGGACGGTGCTCCGCTGCCTGGGTGGACACCGGGCGCTCATCTCGACCTCGTTCTCGGTGACGGACTCGTGCGGCAATACTCGTTGTGTGGTGATCCCGCCGACCGCACCCGCTATCGGGTGGCAGTGCTTCGCGAACCAGACAGTCGAGGTGGTTCCCGTTACATCCACGACACCCTCACCGTCGGCGATGCCGTGGTGGTTCGCGGCCCTCGCAACCACTTCCCGCTCACCGATGCGAAGGAATACGTGTTCGTCGCTGGTGGCATCGGTATCACCCCCTTGATACCGATGCTGGCCACGGCGGCAGCACGCGAAGTCCCGTTCCGCCTGGTCTACGGCGGTCGGACCCGGTCCTCGATGGCGTTCGTCGACGAGCTGCGGGAGCTCTATTCGGACCGCGTCGAGGTAATCCCTCAGAATGAATTAGGGCATCTTGATCTCGCCACGGTCATCGGTGACCAACGTGACGGTGTCGCGGTGTTCACCTGCGGACCGGGACCGATGCTCGATGCGATCGACAAACACTGCAGTGCATGGACTCCCGGAGCACTGCACATGGAGCGATTCCGAGCCAAGGAGTTGCCGGCCGGCACCGTGGATACGGAATTTACTGTCGAGTTGGCGCAGACCGGTGTGACGGTAACCGTGCCCACCGACCGATCGATTCTCGACGTCGTCGAAGAGGCCGGTGTGACCGTTCTGTCCTCGTGTCGCGAGGGCACCTGTGGCACCTGCGAGACCCCGATCCTCGAGGGTGAGGCCGACCATCGGGATTCGTTGCTCACTCACGAGGAGAAAGACGCCAACGAGACGATGTTCATCTGCGTCTCACGCTCCTGCTCGAAGCGGATCGTCCTCGATCTCTGACGCCCCGCCGGAAATCGGCGCGCTGAACCTGACACCACACGAAAAGATTACTGGAGGACTTGCCGTGAAGAATGAAAGTTGGATCGTGGACCGGGCGTCGACCGGCACATACGATCCCAGCTGTTTTCGCCTGATCGAAGGCCCGATCCCCGCCGCTCCAGAGGGCAAGATCGTGGTCCGAACGCTGCTGATGTCACTCGACCCGACGAATCTCAATTGGCTCAAACTCGATCCTCAACTGCAGGCGATACCGTTCGGTGTCGGAGATCCGATGATCGGTGTTTCCATCGGTGTCGTCATCGAATCCCGCGCGCCTTCCCACGCCGTCGGTGACGTCGTGACGGGAATGTGGGGTTGGCGACGATTCGACGTCGTCGATCCCCTCTTCGTGCGTCCCGCAAAATCTGCTACGGAAATGTCGTTCGAGCAACAATTGGCGATCTTCTCGCACGTCGGGCGCGCGGCAGCAGGCGGCATGACTCTCATCGGTGAAGTGAAGCCGACCGATGCGGTGTTGGTGTCCGGTGCCGCCGGGGCCACTGGCTCGTTGGCCGCCCAAATCGCGAAGGCGCAGGGCTGCCGAGTGGTCGGCATCGCCGGTGGACCGGACAAGTGTGAGTTCCTTCTGGAAGAGTTGAAACTCGACGGTGCAATCGACTACAAGAAGGAAGATCTTCGCGAGGCTATCCACCGGCACTTTCCGGACGGTATCGACCTGTTCTTCGATAACGTGGGCGGAGAAGGAATCGACGCCGTCCTGACAAACATGGCAGTAGGATGCCGGATTGTTGTGTGCGGGGCCATGTCCCAGTACGACATCAGCGAAAAGTCCGATCTGTATGGCGTAAAGAACCTCCCGATGCTCATCTTCCGCAGCGCACGCCTTCAAGGTTTCGTTGCAGATTTCGGTCCACGCAACCAAATCGTAGACGAACTGCTCGACGACCTTGCACAGCGCGGACAGTTGGTTGCGCGGACCCATGTTATCGACGGCTTCGAGAAGATTCCCGACGCGTTGACTCTCCTACTCAACGGGAAGAACCAAGGAAAACTGGTGGCGCAAGTTTCTTTCGACTGACACACGGGATGATCGCCGGCCGACCAAAGCCGTCACCACAGTCCGGCCGCACCGCCAGACAGGTCGGTACCGCGCAACTTCCCAGACCACCCTTTACGCCGGTGTCGCTTCCTTCTGTGCACTGGTCGAGGGGTCGCGTCGACTGGTTCGGTGGCCTCTCGGGGCGGTCAGACCGAACACCAGAATCGAGAGTGCTGCAATTACCAGCGAAGCCGCGCCGATAGCAGTCGCCCACATGTAGCTGCCTGTGCTGTCACGAACGAAGCTGAACACGTAGGGGAAGGCGACACCCGAGACCCCGCTGAATGCGAGGGCGGTGGCGTACAGCGTTCCGAAGTTGCGCCGGCCGTACTCCTTGAGCAGGAAGTATGCGCCGAAGTCCGCCTCCGCGCCCTGACTGGACGCCACTAGCATGACGGCGACTGCCGTCAGGAAGACCGGGAGGGTTCCTACTGCCGTCATCGCCAAGGACCCCAGGGCAGCAATCAGCAAGAACGATACTGCCACTGCAATCTTTCGTCGGGGAAACAGGTCGAGTAGTGTCCCGGCGCTGAGCCGGCCGATGATTGTTCCCACGCTGTACAGCGTGGTCATCGTCGTCGCGACCGCCAGGCTCGCTCCCCCATCGAGCAGGATCGGTTGCAAGTTCGCCAAATAGGCGGAGGTTGCGGCGGTCACTGCGACGATACTGAACGAGAAGATCCAGTACCGGGGCGTGCGAAGCACCTGTTTCACGCTCGCCTCGGACTCGAGTGCATCCGCCGAAGCCTCATCGGAAACTGTCGAGAAGTCCTGCTCCCGGTCGCGAGGACGTTCCTGAATACCGAAGATCACGGCCGGCAGTGAGATCAGCAGCGCAAATCCGGCAAGTACCAGATAGCCCGCCTGCCACCCCGCGCTGTAGATAACCACGGTCACCAACGGTATTGCGATCAGCGGCATTACAGCCGAACCGGTTCCGACCAGACCGAAAGCCTTTCCAGCTCCCTTGTCGAACCAGACGGTCACCGCACGATTGAATGGGACCATGTACGCGAACGAACCCATGATTCCGATGCCCACAGCCAACCCGTAGAACGTAAGTTTGCTGACCGGCAACGTTGCAAACAAGATCAGCAGCACCGCGTATGCGACGACTCCCGTCGAGATCGTTCGTCGAGCGCCCCATCGATCGGATGCCCTACCCGCAAGCGGCCCACAGGCCGTGAGCAGCATCAGGACAATCGGCGACACCAGCACCTCGCTGGTACTCCAACCCGTCGCTTGCATCGTCGGCTTGACGAATACACTCGCAGTAATAAGGAAGAGAACCGAGGCAGACCCATACCCGACGAAGGCGGAGGCGACCGTGCGGCCGCCGCGTCTCCATTCCGTCGCCTCGGTGGTCGGCACGGACTGAGAATCGCTGGTTGAACTCATTTGTCCTCACATCACATAGTTTTCGTAGGAATGTGTTGGTAGCGCTCTAGGTCGCGTTCTTCCACTACAGCTGCGTACGCCTACGGCAGCGACCAAATACTGGGCAGGAGAGATGAATACCCGAGCCGCCATCCGTCGTGGCGAAGCGATTCACACAACCGCTCTCGACCATCCTGGTATCCAGTTTCACGATCTCACGCTCCCTCGGGCGGGAACTACACCCGCATGCGAAGTAACTGAACAACCAACTAGTCTTCCTGTCAAGCCCCCACTATGATCGAAGGACCAACGCGAACGCGACGCGGGCGTTGCGGGAGCGAGCGCTATCCCCGAAGCAGCGACATGCGCCCTACGCACTCGACGGCCTGCGCGGGTCGAGCACTTTCTCAACTTTCGGCCGCGCAAGAACTTGCAGTGTGCTACGCCGATAACGGTTTTCGCTGCTCGAATGCCACGCGATCACGCACGCCTTGCGCCGCCGGTTCGGATCCGCCCCGAACCTCAGTGATCATGGAGTCTCGTTCGCTGATGCGTATCCGTCTCTGATCAACGCCCGGAGGTGCGATTGAGACGACTCATCTGCCAGCGACGAACCTCTGGCCCAGCTCAAGGCCAGCGCGGTCAGGAAGAGGTCACGCGCTCGAAGCCAGCGTGGCGCCTTTCCGTCGCGCTGTGCCGCCTCGAGGAACTGACCGGTCAGATCGATGAAGCCGGAGCAGCTGACCGCGAGGGGATTGTGTTCGGTGAGGAAAGCACTGCGCAGCGGCCCGGGCAGGCCCTCGAACGCCCCGAAGAAGTCTTCGAGCGCGCCCATCCATTGCTCCAGGGCCGCGCCACTGTCGACGAGCTGTTCGATCCGATGCTTCTCGGACACGATCTGGCTCTCGCGCTTGCTCAGCACCTCGGCGAGTAGCGCATCACGCGTCGGAAAATGGCGGTAGAGGGTTGCCGACCCGACCCCGGCGTCACGTGCCACCGCTTCCAGCGAGGTGCCTACCCCCTCCTCGGTGAAGCGTTTTTCCGCCGACTCCAGAATTCCTGATCGGTTCCGTTCGAAATCCGCCCGCGATCGACGACCTCGCGTCTCACCACTCGCCATGTTCCACCTCGAGCTCTCACCAGAACGCCGCACTCACGACGCCGATTTGCTAAATGGGGTGGTCCCCCGTTTATTATATGGGGGCAGCCCCCGCTTCAGTAGCGTACCTCGCCACTCCAGCCGCCGAGCAGGACCGTCCCCTGTGCTGCAGCCGCTACTTCACGGCATCGACAGCGTCGACGACGACACGAAAGAGAGCACCGCGTGACACCTCACGAGGCATCCACCGAGACTGAATCTCCGGCAATTTCCGCTGACCCGCGAGCCGACGGTTCGAGCAACATGCTGCTGTGCCTGCAGCTGACCAGCGGCTACGGAGCTCAGCCTGGCTCATGGCGGGCGCCCGGGGCGAACCCCTCCAGCTACACGGATATGGACCAGTTCGTGCGGTATGCCCAGGCGGCCGAGCGCGGCAAGATCGAGCTGCTGTTCTTCGCCGACACCCCTGCGCTGGATGTGAACCTCGAGCACGAGGCTCCTCACTTCGCGATCGACCCACTGCTTGTCTTGACCGCGATCGCCCGGGAGACCGAACGGATCGGCCTGGTCACCACCTCCTCCACGACCTTCAACGAGCCCTACAACCTGGCCCGCCAGTTCAAGGCACTCGACGTGATCAGCCACGGCCGGGCCGGATGGAACGCAGTCACCACCTCCAACGCCGCTGCCGCGGCGAACTTCGGCCGCTCGGTTCCTCCACGCACGGAGAAGTACCAGCGCGCCGACGAGGTCATCCAGGCGGTACAGGCGCTGTGGGGGAGCTGGGAGCGGGACGCCTGGGTGCATGACGTCACCGGCAAACGGTTCGCCGACATGAGCAAAATCCAGCCGATCAACATGCGGGGCCGCCACGTCGCCTCGCGTGGACCGCTGCCCATCCCGCCGTCCGAGCAGGGCCAGCCCGTCGTCTTCCAGGCCGGCGGCGGCGGGCACGGGCTGGAATTGGCCGCCCGCTACGCCAGCGGTGTCTACGCCAATCCCTTCACCATCGAAGAGGGGCAGGCACACCGTGCTGCGCTGCGCCGGGCAGCCGAACGCGTCGGCCGGAACCCCGACGAGGTGAAACTGTTCGCCGGCTTCATGCCGAGCGTCGCGCCCACCCGCCGGGCGGCCCTGGACCGGCGGCGTCGGCTGGACGAGTCGGTCGATCTGGCCCAGCGTGTGACCTACCTCGGCGCGATGATCGGGCTGCGCCTGAGCCCGGGTCAGCTCGATGAGCCGCTCACCGCCCGCCAGCTCGCCGACGCAACCCCCAACCCAGCGGATCCGCGCTCTGCCCGCGCCCTGGAGGTCGCGCACGAAGGCTGGTCCCTCCGAGACGTCCTCGCCCACGGGGTCATCGACTACCACCCGGTCGTGTCCGGCACCGCCGCCGACGTGGCCGACCACATGCAGCGGTGGTTCGAGGCCGGAGCCTGCGATGGCTTCTCCCTGGCCATCGACGTCTACCACGACGGCATCGACGCGTTCGTCGACGAGGTCGTCCCACTGCTGCAGCGCCGCGGCCTATTCCACAAGGACTACGAGGGATCCACCCTGCGCGACCACCTGGGCGCGCCCGCCCAGTACGGGCTCGACCCACGCCTCGCCGGCACGGCCCTCGTATCCCGCTGACCACTCACCTCCGACCCATCCTGCCCAGACAGAGAGCACCCATGACCAAGACCACCCACGACACACTCCCGGACACACCGCCCGCGACCGTCACAGCTCCCGCATCCCGCACCCACCCCGAGGAACGCCTGGCACCAGGGAGCACGCTGGTCATCGGATTGCTGATGGTGTCGGCGTTCATCGTCCTCCTCAACGAGATGCTGCTGGGCGTGGCACTTCCCACCCTGATCCTCGATTTCGGCATCACCCCGAGCGCCGGGCAGTGGGTCACAACGGGCTACATGCTGACTCTGGCCGTCCTCATTCCGGCCACCGGGTACGTGATGCGGCGGTTCCACCTGCGCACGATTTTCCTCGGTGCGCTGTCACTGTTCACCGCCGGGACGGCAATCGCCGCCCTGGCACCAGGCTTCGAGGTCCTGCTCGCCGGACGCATCGTGCAGGCAGCCGGGACCGCGGTCTTCATGCCACTGTTGATGACCACGACGATGCGCCTCGTACCCGCCGGTCGCCGCGGCCAGACCATGGCTCTGGTCACCGGCCTGACCGCCGTGGCACCGGCTGTCGGTCCCGCGGTCTCCGGTGTCGTGCTGTCCCAGCTGAGCTGGCGGTGGCTCTTCCTTCTCGTCCTGCCGATCACCCTGGCAGCGCTGGCACTCGGGGCGATGAAACTCCGCAACATCACCACCCCGGAACCGGTCACGCTCGACGTCTCGTCATTGCTGCTGTCGGCCATCGGATTCGGGTCCCTCGTCTACGGCCTGGCCTCGATCGGTGAGGCCGTCTCGGGCCACTCACCCCTCCCGCCCTACCTCCCGATCACCGTCGGGCTCGCCGGCGTCGCGGCGTTCGTATACCGGCAGATCGTCCTGCAACGTGACCGCGACCCGCTCCTCGACATGCGAATCTTCAGCACCAGATCGTTCACCCTGCCTCTACTGGTCATGGTCATCGTCGCACTCAACGGTTTCGGCACGCTGATCGTCCTGCCCCTCGTGTTGACCCACGTCGTCGGACTGAGCACCTTCGCGATCGGTCTCTTCCTGGTCCCCGGCGGGGCCCTCATCTCGATCGTCTCCGGTCTCGGCGGGCGGATATACGACCGCTTCGGCCCACGACCACTGGCGATTCCCGGCGCGGTCGTCTGGACGGCGGCACTCTGGTTCCTCAGCCGCATGGACGAGCACACGAGTGTGGCCACACTTCTGGTGACCTACCTCGTCATCTCTGCTTCGCAAGCCTTGATGTGGGCGCCGATGACGACGACCGCGTTGGCATCTCTGCGTGCCGATCTCTACCCACACGGCACCGCAGCCTTCACCACCGTCCAACAGCTCGCCGGGGCCGCCGGGGGTGCCGTACTCATCTCCGCCTACACGATCGGAACCAAGGATGCGGGCACACTCAGCATGGCCCAATCCGTGTCCGCCGCCCAGGCCGCCTTCACCACCGCCGCAATCATCGCCCTCGGCGCCGTCCTCGGCGTTCTCTTCGTCCGCAGATCACCCGTTCGCAGCGAGAAATAACAAAGGAGTCCTTTATGAAGATAGGCATTATCGGAGTCGGACATATCGGCAAGACCCTGAGCCGGAAGTTGGGTGCCGCCGGACACGACGTGAAGGTGGCCAACTCCCGCGGTCCACAAACGATCGACGCAGAGGTTCTTGTCACGGGTGCGCGTGCAGCTTCCGCGGCCGACGCGGTGAAGGATGTGGACGTCGTCATCCTGTCCATCCCACTGAACCGTCTTCCGGAGGTAGCGCCGCTGATCGCCACCGTGCCCGCCGATACAGTCGTCATCGACACGTCGAACTACTATCCGGCCCGTGATTCCACGATCGATGCCATCGAAGCCGGCCAAGTCGAAAGCCTCTGGGCTGCCGCGCAACTCGGTCGCCCGATCGTCAAGGCATGGAACGCCATCGGTTCCGGTTCACTCGCCGGGAAGGGCATGCCCGCCGGCACCGCGGGCCGTATCGCCATCCCGGTCGCGGCCGACGACGACAGGGAACGCGCAGTGGGCATGGCCTTGGTCGACGACACCGGATTCGACGGGTTCGACGCGGGAACACTCGCGGAATCATGGCGCCAGCAGCCCGGCGCACCCGCCTACTGCACAGACCTCACCATTGAAGAGTTGCCAGCCGCACTGGCGGCGGCCGAGGCCGCGAGATTGCCGGTGCGGCGCGACCTGGCAGTCGCCGCCTTCGCCGAAAGGGTCGGCGACGGGACAACCAATCCGGACCCGGAATTCGGTGTGCGCGTGAGCCGTGCCCTGTTCATGTGACTGATGTCGACCTACTTCGCCAGCAACGAAGTAGGTCGACATTCGGGGCGCACACTCACCGCGGCGGAAGCCGATCTGCCGCCGACATCAAGGCGCCGGCGGGATCACCGGCAGGATGATGCGCCCTCACGGGGCCGATTCACCACTCAGTCTCGTAGATGGCGTCATTCGGGAAGAGGTCTCCCACCCGCGCAGTCTCCGGAATACCTCCGAACACTGCTGCGAACGCGTTGGCGGAGGGGAATTGTGCAGTATGGTCGAAGATCACCGTGCGGCGCAGCACCCGCCACTCCCCACTGCGGCGCTCACACAGATCCCTGTAGCGTCCGCCCATGACGTCAGTCGGTTCGCCATCCGGCTTGACCATTACATATACGACCGAGCTCTCTCGCTTGGCGAAGTCCCCGTCGAGTTCGATGATCACATTGGTGATGTAGTGGTGAGACTTGTGACGCGTCGATTTCTGGTTCTCATACGACCACTCGCAGAATTCATGTGCGGATCCCACGAACATGCCGTGGTTGTCGGTCGCCTCGGGCCAGAACGTCGCTTTCATAGCATCGAGTTCTTTGCGATCCTGGCCGCGACAGTACATTGCCAGGTTCTCGTATAGTTTCTGCTTCGCGATGAGATCTGCGATCTCATCGGAGGTGCTGGCTGAACCGGGGTGGTCAACCTCTGGATAGGCATTGGACATACATTGCTCCTTTCAGGCATTCCGCGCGGGAAAGGTGATGACCGTGCGGGCGAGGCTGTTACGCTCCATTTCCTCGTAAGCCTCATTGATCTCGTCGAGCGCAATCGTCCGTGACACGAGATCGTCCAGATTCAGCCGACCACCGAGATACAGATCCACATACATGGGAATGTCCCGGTAGAAGTTCGAGGACCCGAGCCAGAGCCCTCGCACTCCTTGCTGCCGCGGCAGCAGCCCGCTCTCGGCGGGAGATGGACGAAGGACCAGTTCGGCGCCCGGAGACATACCACCTACCAAGTAGGCCGTACCGCCGAATCCGAGGGTGGACATTGCGGTCTCTGCCACCGCGGGAACACCGATCATCACGAAGGCATGATCGACGCCGCCGCCGGCGGTGATCTCGAGGACGGAGTCGACCACGTCGGCCTGTGAGGAGTCGATGACGTCGGTGGCGCCGAATTGTGTGGCCAGTGCCAGCTTCTCGGCTTGGATATCGACGCCGATGATCCGGGACGCACCGGCGAGGCGCGCTGCCTGGATTGCGTTGAGTCCGACCCCGCCACAGCCGAACACTGCGATGGTCTGCCCGGGCGTAACCTTCGCCGCATTGAATACCGCTCCGCCGCCGGTCACCACGGCACATCCGATGACCGCGGCCTTCTCGAATGGCATTGCGGGGTCGATCGTGACCAATTGATTCTCATGGATCAGCGCCTGCTCCGCGAAGCCGCCGAGACCCTGCAACTGCCCCAGGGGCCCCAACTCGTCCTGGAGGCGCGGTGCGGCCTCGGGAGCACGATCCAGCGCACCGGCATTGGCACATGCATTCAGATTGCCGCCGAGACACGCCACGCATCGCCCACAGGGCTGGAGCGCCGCTGCGACAACGTGGTCGCCGACTTTGATTCGGGAGACGTCGGGCCCTACCGCCGAGACCACACCCGCGATCTCATGTCCCAGCACGATCGGCATGTCCACGCCCATTCCGGTATGGGCGACCGTGATATCGCTATGGCACAGACCTGAGGCACGGACCTCTACGAGGACTTCCCGGCCGACCGGCTCTGCGACGGTAACGTCACAGACCTCGAACTTATCGCCGACTTGCCTTGTCACCGCTGCTCGCACGGATTACTCCCTATGTCATGAGTGCCCAACCGGGCCCCGAGTGATGCAAACCACTTTAATTGTTTGTCGAACAACTAGCCATGTCAAGCAGTCGGTCGAATCGGCCCTCCACCGCAGGCGACGAGATACGCGCTCACCACCGGCATCGCAGCTTCCCTTACAGATAGACCGCTCTGGAGAGGCGCAATAGGTCCTCGTTCGACGGAGTACCCTCGATCGCCTTCATTCTTGCGACCATCTCTTCACGCTTCGAGGCCGACGCCTCTCGATCGGCCGACGCAAGCGCGCCTTCCAACTCGGCTGCGGAGAGATCTGTGCAGTAGGCGGGCGTGCCGGGTTGCTGACGCCACGACTGGTTGATCGTCCCTGCATCCACGGCATCGAACCCGGTCAGATCGACAAACTGCATTGCTACTGATTTCGACCGCGTGTCGTCGCCGGCAACGGCCAGCGCGATCCTGCCTCGGGTACCCGACTCTGCACCCTTGGTCGCGAAACTTCCGGCCAGGATATTGTTCCAAGCTTTGACGACCGGTCGCCCGAGCTGTTCAGCCACCCATTCACTTTCGACCTGCCCGTTCTCCACCGCGGTGATGGTGCCGTCTCGGAAGGGGAAGTAATTGGAGGTGTCGATGATCACCGCCTCGGCTGGTGCCACTGAAATTGCAGCACGAAGAGAGGGGACGCGGGCGAAGGGGACCGACGTGATCACCACGTCGGCGCCGCGTGCCGCATCTGCGGCATACACAGCCCTCGCTCCCGCGGCGACGGCGACATCACGGATCGTCTCCGGGTTTCGCGAGTTCGCCAGTAAGACTTCGTGACCACCCGCGGAGAGCCGCCCAGCGATCGTGCTACCGATCTTCCCGGCTCCCAAGATCCCGACAATCATGATTTCTCCATTACTGAGTTGGTACACGGATGCGAAGAGGGGACGACTATTTGATCCTGATCAGCCCAGGCAGTCGTCGCCGGCGGCACACCTCAAGAGGACTTCTCGAACGGGATGATCCTCGCCGTGTCACCGGACTGCATCTTGTTCACCCACTCCGGATCCGCCAACAGGGACCGGCCGAGCGCGAGCAGGTCGAACTCGTCGCGTTCGAACTGTTCGATCACGTACCGCAGCCGCAGACGCGGGTCATTCCCGTCGGCGCCGTCATCGCCGATGAACATATGGTCGACTCCCACCGAACCCACCATGATCACCGGAAGTCCCGTGATCTTCTTTACCCAGCCCGCCAGACCGAGACGGCCTTCCGTCGAGCCGTCTTCCGGGAAGGCAGGTAGCCAGTGCCGGCGGGTCGAGGGATGGAAAACATCGACTCCGGCCGCGGCCAGCGGGCTCAGCATCTGCTCCAACTCGGTGGGCGTAGTTGCGATGGCGGCGTCGTACGCGCCGACCTTCCACTGCGAGAACCGATAGGCGATGGGGAAGTCCGGTCCCACCGCGGCGCGAACCGCGGAGACGACCTCGACGGGAAACTTGACGCGGTTCACGAGGCTCCCCCCGTATCCGTCGGTGCGCTGGTTGGTGCGAGCCCAGAGGAAATTGTCCAGCACCATCCCGTGCCCGCCGTGGATCTCGACACCATCGAACCCGAGCTCAGACGCCAACGTCGCCGATTCGACGTAGGAGGCAATGATCGCATCGAGATCGGCGGTGGTCAGCTCGCGGCCGACCGGTTCGCCGTCGATACCGATAGCAGAGGGGCTGACGGTGGCGAGTTGGGGCTCGAACTGTGACTCATGTCCGCGCATAGCACCCATGTGCATGAGCTGGCTGACGATGGCCGCCCCTTCGCTGTGCACCGCTTCCACTACTTCGCGCCATCCCACTGCACTCGCCGGGCCGTACATGTGGGGCATGCCCGCGCTGTTGCCGGCCGCGGGTCCTCGCACGAGGGTGCCCTCGGTGATGATCAATCCCACTCCCCCGGCCGCTCGCCGACGGTAATACTCCACATTCTCGGCGTTCGGGATCCCTCCGGGCGAGTTCTCCCGTGTCATCGGCGCCATCACGAACCGATTGCGCAGGGTCAGCGATGATGCGACGAATCCGGTGTACAACGGCTCCAATACTGAAACCTGCGCATCGAGAGCGCTCTGTTCTGCCATTGTCTCGTTCTTTCTGTTTCGGCCCTCGTCGTGGGGCATATGACACTCTTTGCCGGCTCGGCGGCTGGGGCATGCCTCGGGAGAGAAGATCGGCAACGCCGTGGGTGGATATCCGGCTGCACGCATGCCCGGGATCGGAAGCTCTCCGGACATGTCCGACCTTCTCGTGACGCGCATGATCCCTCGCACTCGGATCCCCGCGGACCGCGGCCGGTTCGGTCGGATGTGGAGAGATGAACTGGCCGAAGTCAGGACATCACGCAATTAGTAGCTTGTCAACGAACAATCTTTTTACAGGGGTCGGCTCGTATCTCGACCGGAACAAGATGGAGTGTCGACGCCCTACTTCGGCAGCCGAACTAGAAGTCGCGAAAACGCGCTGTTGACACGTGGTTACTAGTTGGTTGACAATCAATGTGGTAGCGATCACCATTGGCTGCGAGAAACTTCGAGCCGTACCCGACAGTCGGTGTAAGGGGCGGATCATCGGACCCATGACGAGTGACGAGTCACGGGAAGCCATGCCCGAATCGGCGATCTGTGTGCCGTAGCGCGCATGCTCGTCGTCAGCGGCAGTGCCAATCAACAGGAGACTTCATGAACAACCCGGCCCCCCTCACCTCGCGTGACACGCTCTACATCGCGGGCATGTGGAGCGAAGACAGCGATCGTGCGTGGATCGAGGTCGAGAATCCGGTGACAGAGGACGTCATCGGGCGGGTCCCCTCCGCCACAAACGCCGACGTCGATCGTGCCGTTACCGCCGCTGTGGATCTGCACCGGCGAGGCGGCTGGCGCGATATCGGTATCAGCGAACGGGCGAAGGCGCTCAGTGCACTAGCCGACGGAATCGAACGGCGCGCGTCCGACTTCGAAGCGCTGTACACCCTGGACCAGGGCGGACTGGCCGCCTTTGCGAACTTCACCGCCGCAGCCGCCGCTGCCATCTTTCGCGACACGGCATCACTTGCACAACAGATAGATCTCGGTCCCACCCGGCGCGACACCACCACCGGCTCTGTGTACGTAAGCCGCGAACCCGTGGGCCCGGTCGCAGCCATCGTGCCGTGGAACGCGCCGTTGGTACTGGCCGCCGTCAAGATCGCGCCGGCCCTGCTGGCGGGCTGTCCTGTCATCGTCAAGATTTCTCCCGAGACCCCGCTCGTGTCATTCGTATTGGCGGAGGTATTCGCTGAAGCAGGCCTCCCGGAAGGATTGATCTCCTTCCTGCCCGGCGGACGCGACCTGGGTCGCTATCTGATCTCACGGCCCGGCATCGGGCACATCTCCTTCACCGGCAGCACCGCGGCCGGCCAGCAAGTGATGGCTACCGCCGCCGAACGAATGACCCGGGTCACGCTCGAGCTGGGTGGGAAGTCGGCCGCACTCGTCCTCGACGATGCCGAGCCCGAGCAGTTCGCGCCGCTACTGGCCGCCGGATGCACGGTTCAGTCAGGCCAGGTATGCACGACGCAGAGCCGTCTGCTGGTACCGGCCCGAAATGGGAAGCAATGGCTCGACGCGTTGACCCAGGCGTTCGACAACCTGCCTGTGGGCGATCCCGCCGACCCTTCCACCGCCGTAGGTCCCCTCGTCTCCCGCGCACAGTTGGATCGAGTCGAGTCGTTCGTCGAGACCGCCCGACAGGAAGGTGCCACCGTCTTGACCGGCGGCGGTAAGCCGGCGGGCGCTCTATTCGAGCACGGTTACTGGTATCTGCCGACTCTCCTGACCGGCACGAATTCGACCATGCAGGTCAACCGGGAAGAGGTGTTCGGGCCCGTCATCACCGTCGAGACCTACGAGGATCTCGATGCCGGTATCGAGGCGGTCAATGACACCGAGTTCGGACTGAGCAACGGAATCTACACATCCGATATCGACAGAGCGCTATCCATCGCACCTCGTCTGGAGAGTGGAGCTGTGGCGATCAACTCCGCCGGCCCCAACGTCACCGCACCATTCGGTGGTCTCAAGATGTCCGGACTCGGACGCGAGGGCGGAATCGAAGGCGTCGAAGCATTCCTCGAAACGAAGCAAGTGAACCTGCCCGCATCGTCGTGAGGCCCGTCAGGCTCCACTGATGCGCCCGTGGGTGTAGTCCGAAGTCGGTGTGAGCGCACGCCGTTGTCCCAGTAGCGTTCTGGCTTGTGCAGGATCAGCCGGCTACATCTATGGGGAACGGCGTGCGCGGCGTCCGTTGCTGGGTGTCGAAAGCACCGAAACCCGTTCTTCGGGCCTATACCTCAGACTTCGCCGACCGCCCAGCACGGCGACCGGTCTTGACAGGCCGGTTAGCCGACGTAGTCGATTTGGTCCGCCGCGACCGGCCCCGACTGAGATTCTCCATGCACTGCTCCAGGAAGAGCGTGAGTACGCTCTCCGGATCGACGCCCTCCGGATCGAGCTGCCACAGGTAGCCGACTCCGCGCATTTGCGCGATTATCATCGACGCCTGCTGCTCCGGCTCGACCTTCGGATCGATCGAGCCGTCCTCGATTCCGGCGCTGACAATCGACGCGATACGTGAATGCAGGTCTCGGTGCATGTCCGTGATCCGTCCACGGAGATCCGGGACCGGCCGGAGAGCTTCGAACATCAATGCGTACATCACTGCCAGCGACCACGGATCACGCTTGTATGCGTTCCGGATATTGACGATGAATGTCCGCAGAGTTTCGAGGCCGGACTGCCCGTCATGGGTTGGCAACGCCGTCTCGATGTCCCAGTGTTGCTCGATCTCGTCGACGAGCGCTTCGAGGAGCTTGGCCTTGGAGCCGAACCTGGCAGTCGCGAGACTCCGGCTGTACCCGGCCCGTTCCCCGACGGTCGCTAACGTCATCGTCTGATAGCCGCCTTCGACCACAAGGTCACCCGCCGCACGGATGATCAGGCGTGTCGAGCGTTCGGATCGGACCTGGTGGCCGTTCTGCTCGCTGGATTTTTCCACACTTCAATCATAGTTGACCGACCAGCACGCAGTCCTGTGGGCGACCCGAACGTGTACGCACGGGCGCTCGTCCTAGGCCGGGTCCGGGGGTCACTCCGGCCAGCGGCCACGACGCTCGTGCTGCCCGCGACTTCCTCTTCCGTCGCTGGCTTGCCCACCCCAGGTCATCCTGGTGTGGGTCGACTCCGCTGAGGAGGTCAGTTGCCGGGAACGGTGACGATGATCTTGCCGACCTGTCCGCCGGCTTCCAGGTACCGGTGAGCCTCGGCGATGTCCTCGAGCGGGAACGTCTTGTCGATGGTGGGGGTCAGCTCGCCCTTGGCGAGACCGTCGGCCACGAAGGCGACTGCTTCGGCGCGTCGCCGGTCGTCGGTGGTGATCTCGAAGAGTTCGAACCCCCGGATGGTGAGGTGCTTGAAGAGGACCTCACCGACGTTGAGCGGGGTGGGGGTGCGGTCGAGGACGCCGTAGAGAACGAGGTGGGCCTCGTCGGCGGCGGCGGTGACGAGGTCGGCCAGGGCGGTGCCGCCGACGGGGTCGAAGATGATGCGGGCGCCCTGGCCGTCGGTCAGCTGCCGCACCCGGGTGGGGACGTCCTCCTCGGCGGTGGCGATCACCTCGTCCGCGCCGGCGTCCAGGAGTTGCTGCCGCTTGGCGCCGGTACGGGTCAGGGCGATGGCGCGGGCGCCGGCCTTGTGGGCGACCTGGAGGGCGGCGAGGCCGACGCTGCTGGAGGCCGCGGAGATCAGGACGGTGTCGCCGGGGCGTACGCCCGCGAGGTCGACCAGGCCGCCGTAGGCGGTGATGAACTGCATCCACACCGAGGCCGCCTCCTCGAAGGAGAGCCGCTCGGGGTGGGCGACGACCGCGTGGGCGGGGGCGAGAACCGCCTCCCCGTGCACGGGATAGTCGGTCATGGTGAAGGACGGCACCACGCTGACCGCCTCGCCCACGCTCAGCCCGCGCACGCCGTTACCGAGGGCCTCGACCACTCCGGCCGCCTCGTAGCCGATTCCGGAGGGGAAGACGGGATCGGTGCCGTACTGGCCGAGCCGGAACATCGACTCCGCCCGGTTCAAGCCCAGCGCCCGGGCCCGGATCAGGACTTCGCCCGGCCCGGGCTCGGGCAGGGGGACCTCCTCCAGATGCAGGACTTCGGGTCCGCCGGGCTGATGGAAACGGACGACGCGGTTCATGCGTAGCTCCTTGATGCGGTTCGGTGCGCTGGGGAAGCCGGTGTCGCACCGGCCTCCTCCTCCACCCTGCTCGAAGGTTCGATGAGTGTCAAATTTTGACCGTCATCAAAATATGTACCCCTCGAGATCGGGACATCTCTCAGTCGACGCCCGAGCCGCTCTCCGCCGCGCAGGCCGCGATCACGGCCGGGAGCAGGCCGGGGAACCGTTCCTCCATCTCGTCGGCGCGCAGCGTGTTCATCTTGGTCACGCCCACGTAGTACTGCCGGATCACCCCCGCTTCGCGCAGCACGTTGAAGTGGTGGGTGAGCGTGGAGGTGGAGACCGGTGCCTCGAATGTGCCACAGCTCATGTCCTCGCCCTTGCGCACGAGCTGGGAGACCACCATCCGGCGCACCGGGTCCACCAGTGCCTCCATTACCTGCTGAAGATCCACCTGAGCAAGGTCGGGATGATCCACTGTCCGGGGGGCAGTACGGGGGCGGGCCACAGTCAACTCCTAGAGGCGATACCGGCAACTCACCCATACTACGACTGTCATCGAAGTAATGGTCAGAGCTGGCCGACCGACAAGAACGCCCACGCGACCTCTGATCGAGGTCGCAGACGAGTTCGTCGGCAGGCCCGATTTCGGCATCGGCTGCCGCGCAGAGGGTTCAGGGACGCAGGTGATCGCCGGCGCCCGACAGCTCCGGCGTCGCATCCTCACTGTCCGACATCAGATTCTCCACCTGGCGTGGCGCGACCCACCGGACTGCGGCCATCCCGATCGAGGCGACAATCGCCGGAACGACGGCCAGCAGGAAAATCGTTTTCGCCGGTACGTGCGCGGCCAGCAGTGCCCCACCGATCGTGGGACCGACCACCGATCCCACCCTGTCGACGCCCGACAGCACGCCCATACCGGTTGCCCGCAACCAGCTCGGATAAATCTCCGCCGCGACCGCGTTGACACACATCTGAGTTCCGATAGCGAACGCTCCGACCACGAACACCGAGACCATCAGAACGACTATCGACCCGATAGACAATGCAGTGGCCACGATCGCCAACGCAGCGATGGTGAAACAGATACTCAACATCCGGGAGGGATTTCTGCGGCGATCGGCCATGATCCCGATACCGACCCCACCGAACATGGCACCGAGATTGCAGACCGCCGAAGCGGCGACGGCATGCCCCGTCGAGAGACCGGCGTCGGTGAGTACCGACGGAATCCACGACATCAAAAACAGGATCAACAGAACCGCGTTGAAGAAGACGACGCAGAGCACCAGTGTCACCGGCGCGAGTCGGCGGGTGAACAGCAGCTTCATCGACGGCTTCTCGCCCCGGCGATGGTCCTGCATGACCAGCGGGACGTCCACCGTGCCGACTGCGTCGCGGTCGATCGACCGCAACAACGCCCGCGCCCGGTCGTCCTTCCCGGACAGCGTCAGGAACTGCACCGTCTCTGGAAGCCAACGCAGCAGCGCAGGAATGAGGAGTAGCGGCAGGATTCCACCGAGCACGAACACCGATCGCCACCCGAAGGTCGGAATGATGGCGCTCGCCAGCAGTCCGCCCACGAATCCGCCACCAGCGCTACTTGCACCCACCACCGTGACAGCGGTTGCACGCCGACGTTTCGGCGCGAACTCCGCTCCGTACGCATACGTGTTCGGCATGACGGCACCGAGCCCAATGCCCGCGATGAACCGCAACGGAATCATCTGGTCGATGTTCTGCACGGCCACGACCGCGAGCGTCATGACGCCGAAGAGGAGGACGCCCCCGATCAGCACCGGGCGCCGACCCCAACGGTCCGCACGCGGGGCGAGGAATAGGCCACCGACAATCATGCCGAGCAGCGACGCAACTATCGCCGACGTGAGACTGGCCGTGGTGGTTCCCCAGTCTTCGGCGATCGCCGGAGCGCTGATGGCCATGATCAACGCGTCGAACCCGATGAACACGGATATCGCCATCACCATCCCGATCGATCTGCGCTGAGCAGGAGAGAATGGAGCGTCGTCGATTATCTGCTGGACATCCAGCACTCGAGATATAGACACGTACGGTCCTCCGGAGGATAGCGATGAGGTGGGATTCGACGCCGAAATGGCACCCGCGATGTGCGCGGGGCTCTACTGCTCCCTGACAGTGTCGCGCGTCACATACATCTTCAGCCGCCGCAACTTTGTTTGTCAACTCACAATTATTTTCGTGCGAGGGTTCCCACGCCTCGCCATGCCCCCCGGATATGTGGTGGGGTACGTCCGTGCCCTACTCCAACTAACGAAAGTCGTTTTTAGACGGGAACACCGAGGGCGGATTGCAGGCGGAGTCCCGCGCTGTCACTCAGCAGGCGCGCAGACGCGGCAGCACCTCGTTGACCAGAAGTTCGTACGAATGCATTACTTCGGGAGTCTGCGTATAGGGAACCACCAGTGTCATCCGGTCGAGCCCCAGCTCCATCAGCCCCCGAAGTCGGTCGACGCAGGTTTCGACGTTACCGACGATGGCGAACTGGTCGATGAACTCGTCGGTGAGTGCCTGACACTGGGGCGCCAACTCACCGTGCCTGTTCATGTCGTATACCTTGGCGATCTCGAGCATGATCTCGGACTGCGCCGCGGTAGACGGACCGATTACCTTGTTGTTCATCACGGAGAATCGGGCCATAGTTGCGACCGTCGGCTTCACAATCTCGCGGGCGACCCGGATGTCCTCCTGCGGCATCGCGATCACGACGCATCCGAGGCCAACCTCCTTGCCAACGTCCGCGGCGGCCGTGCGCGCGAGGTCGACACCCCAGGCGACACGGTTGACTTCCGCCGCCAGCCCCAGAACGACAGTTTCAGCAACACGGGCGGACGACGCGATCGCCTTGGGACCGGTCGAGAACGACTCGATCGGAACCTTGGGAATGTCGTAGGCGCCCAGCCATTTCAGGCTGCTGCCCGTCGGACCGGATCCGATCGCCAGGTCGCCGAACCCCACCTTGGCGTTGAGGACCATTGCGCTGGCATCCGTCATGGCGACCATCTCGCCGCGCAGGTAGGTCTGGAGCATCTCGAGGTAGTGCTCGAACTTCGCGATCGACATCGGTGATGCGCCCACGTAGGCCAGCGCGGAATCTCCCCTCCCGATCCCCAGCACAGCCCGTCCGTTCGAGATCAGCTGCAGCGACGCAGCCGCCGCCGCTGTGACTGACGGATGGCGCGTGATCGGGTTCGTCACCCCTGTCGCCAGCTTTATCCGACTCGTCGCCTGCGCACAGGTCGCCAGATAGGACCAGACCTCCGGGAACATCGACTGCGAATCAACCATTACCGCCCCATCCCAACCGTCAGCCTCCAATCGCGCCGCTTCCGCCGGGGCTCCACGCGGGTCCTTCGAGGTGAGATTGGTCCAGAACTCGGTGCGCTTGGTCATAGTTGTCCCTTTCCGGCGCTTCGACTTCGGTGCGAACGATGAGGTCGCGCTCGTCCTACCACCGGATCGACGGCCGCTTTCTGCTACCTAGGCCACCGCGAGCCTACTCCAACATTGCTTGTCGACTAACTAATAACGAAGAATAAGAGCCGCACGCCGATCGGAAAACTAGTTGCTTGACAACCTATCGATATGCGGCAGACTAGCGCCTGTGGTCCACCTCACTCCCTCCCGGGAGCGCTGGGCAGCGCCACTCGCCGGCTCGGCTCCGACCGGACATCCGCCGCGCGAACGACGGCCCCCCGCCGTTGATCGCCTGCACGAAGGAGATTTCATTTCATGAGGACACGCGCAGCTGTGCTGCACGAAGCACCGGGCAAATGGTGCGTCGAGGAGGTGGTGCTCGACAATCCGCAAGAAGGTGAGATCCTCGTCGAGATGGTGGCAACAGGCCTGTGTCACAGCGATGATCACATCGCGACCGGCGATATGCCGGCCGCTCATCTGCCGATCGTGGCCGGACACGAGGGTGCCGGCATCGTCAAGGAACTGGGGCCGGGGGTCACAGGGCTCGAGGTCGGCGACCATGTGCTGACCTCCTTCATTCCCGCATGTGGCCAATGCCGTTGGTGCGCGTGCGGAATGCAGAATCTGTGCGACCGCGGTGCGCTCATCATGCTGGGACATCAGCTCGATGGCACCTTTCGCATGCACACCTCAGACGGTCGCGATATCGGTACGGCCGGGTTGCTCGGCACCTTCGCCGAGTTTCAGGTGTTCGACCAGCAGTCCGTGGTCAAGATCGAGAAGGATATCCCGCTCGAGATCGCCTGCCTCGTGGCGTGTGGCGTTCAGACCGGATTCGGGTCCGCCTCGGAAGCGGGTGCTGTGAAGCCAGGTGACACCGTCCTCGTCGTCGGTGTCGGTGGCATCGGCATGAACGCGGTTCAAGGCGCGCGCGCGGCCGGCGCGGCACACATTATCGCCGCGGATCCCGTTGCGCAGAAGAAACAATGGGCCCTCGAGTTCGGCGCGACCGAGTCACACGACTCCATCTCCGCTTCGATGGAGCGCATCCGGCACCTCACCAACGGTCAGGGCGCGGATGTCGTTATTCTCTGTCCCGGCGTGGTGACCAACGACCTTCTCGGCGAGGCTTACCAGGCTGTCCGAAAGGCCGGAACGCTCGTGGTGACGGGGATCGGTCGCGAATCCGAGGAGGCGATCATCCCGGGGCTCAACGCAAACGCACTGGCACTGCCGCAGAAGCGCATCCAAGGTGCCCTGTACGGCATGAAGTCGCCGCGCGAGGCGATGCCGATGCTGTTGGACCTGTACCGCGCCGGCAAGCTCCTCCTCGACGATCTTGTCACCGCCACGTACTCTCTCGACCAGATCAACCAGGGTTTCGAGGACATGCGCAACGGTCGCAACATCCGTGGCGTCATCCACTTCGCCCAGTAGCGCCTCCCTGAACGGAACGCCGTGAAGTATCAGTGTTTTGAAGTGGTGGTCCACGCGGGTATCGCTGCGGTACGGCTCGACAGGCCTACAGAACTCAACACGATGATTCCACAATTCTGGCGGGAGCTCCGCGACATCGCTACGCGATTGAACGCGGATCCGAAGGTTCGCGTGGTCGTGCTGAGTTCGACCGGAAAACATTTCAGCGCGGGCATGCACCTCGATGTCTTCTCGAGCCGCGACCAGTCGCGGTATGCCGACCCGGCTCGATACAACGTGGTCCGGGGGGAGTCTGTGCGTCACTTCCAGGACGTCATTTCTGCTGTGGAACGAATCCGGGTCCCGGTTCTAGCCGCGATACAGGGCGGATGCATCGGTGGTGCACTGGACCTCGTCACCGCATGCGACATGCGCTATGCCACGGGCGATGCCTTCTTTGTCATTCAGGAAACCAATATCGGGATCACAGCCGATGCGGGTACCCTTCAGCGGCTCCCCACATTGATCCCTGACGGCATCGCCCGTGAGTATGCATATACAGGGAATCGCCTCCACGCCGACCGCGCCCGTGAGATCGGCTTGCTCAACGAGGTATTCGCCGACTTCGACGAGATGATGACAGCTGTTGATCGCACCGCTGAAACGATTGCGTCGAAGAGTCCACTCGCCATCGCAGGAACGAAGTCGGCTCTGCTCTACTCTCGCGATCACAGCGTGCGGGAAGGACTGGACCGTAGCGCGATCTGGAGCGCGGCAGCGCTGTCCTCGCACGATATGCAGAAGGCACTACAAGCGCAGCGCGGCGGCCACCCAGCCCAGTTCGACGACCTTCCAGATTTCGAATGGGACATCTGACAACCACTGCACGGTCATCTGGTCGCTGTAATCACAGCAGTAAGCGGGTCTTCGATTGCATCGAGGACCCGCTTACTGGTTTCGTTCGAGGCGCGCGTCAGGTGCGAGCGAGATCGAGATCGGTCAGCTCGTCGATCCGCGCTGCGAGAGTCAGAATTCGCTGCGCGTCCCTCACGTGCAAACTTTCGATCATTCTTCCGTCCACCGTGATGACGCTGTCTCCGGCAGCTCTGGCATTCTCGTAGGCCGAGACGACCGTACGAGCGTATTCGACCTCCTCTGGAGACGGTCCGAAAGCCGAGTTAGCGGGTCCGATCTGAGAAGGATGCACCACCGTCTTGCCATCGAAACCCATCTCCCGCCCCTGGCGAGCTTCGGCGATGAAGCCGTCCCCGTCTCCTATGTCATTGAAAACCCCATCCAAGATCACCCTTCCCGCCGATCGGGCACCCAGAACAGCCAATGACAACGCCGTCATGACAGGCGCCCGTCCAGGACGCTGTAACGCGTGGAGATCATTGATCAAGTCGTTGGTACCGATAACCAGCACAGAGACACGATCGCTGGCCGCAGCGATCTCCTCGGCATGCAAGAAAGAACCGGGAGTCTCGATCATCAGCCAGAGGGTCGTCTGATTGTCGGCGCCTGCGGCCTCCAGCTCCCCCACAAGAGCGCGGACATCATCACCGGAACCGACCTTGGGCACCAGAACACCATCGGCACCAGATTGCGCGACTGCGGCCATATCGTCTTCGTGCCACTCGGTGCCGAGCCCGTTGACGCGGATCACGACCTCGCGAGGTCGCAGCACGCCAGAGCGCACGATGTCGCACACTCTGTCGCGCGCGGCGGGTTTCGCATCGTCACCGACGGCGTCCTCGAGGTCGAGAATCACCACGTCAGCTGGCAGACCCGCGGCCTTCTCCAGGGCGCGTGAGTTGTTCCCCGGAACGTAGAGAGCGGAACGGCGGGGACGCGCTGCATCGGTCATCAACTGGCCTTCTTTCGCTTAGCTTGGCAACCGTCGTGCCAGAATTGTTGGTCGAATAACTAACTTTGTCAAACGCTGCTCGCCTGCGGATTTATCGTCGCAGCGGTTGGATGTGCTCGGTCTTACCGATTACGGCTTCCCGAACCTGAGTTCTCCTCGGCCTCCACCAGGTCCGACTGTTCCAGCGCATCGGCTGGTGCCTGAATGCGTCGGCGGCTCGTTGCGACGGCCCCCACGACACCCATCCCGACCGCAGCAACGATCGCGGGGATCACAGCAAGCAGAAAAATCGTTCTAGCCGGCAACTGAGCCGCCAAAAGCGCTCCGCCTATCGACGGTCCGACCACCGATCCGACACGTCCGACTGCGGAGAGAAAGCCCATACCTGTCGCCCGCAACCAAGCGGGATAAACCTCGGTTGCCACCGCATTGACGCACATCTGAGTACCGATTGCGCACGCGCCCACGACGAACAGGGAGATCATCAGTACGACCAAGGAACCAAGCGACAGGGCAGTCACCACAATCGCGATACCGGCAACGAGAAAGGCAAGGCTCAGGACGCGGTAGGGAGACTTACTACGGTCGATCCGGGCGCCCAGAGCGACTCCACCGACCATCGCACCCAGGTTACAAATCGAAGATGCAAAGACGGCTTGCCCAGTCGAGAAACCAGCGTCTTTGAGGACGGACGGTATCCACGACATAAGGAAGAGAATCAAGAGCACCGCGCTGAAAAACACCACGCAGAGCAACAGCGTTACCGGCGCCAAATGCCGCGTGAAGAGCAATTTCATCGAGGGTTTGGTGCCTTCGCGCGAGAGTGGCACAGTCAGTGGCGCAGCGAAGGAACCAACGGCTCGCGCGTCCACCGATCGCAGGATCGATCGTGCCTGATCGTGCTTGCCCCTGAGCGTCAAGAACTGCACAGTTTCCGGGAGCCAACGCAGGAGGGCCGGGATCAGCAGAAGCGGAAACAATCCTCCGATGAGGAAAACGGACCGCCATCCTAGAGAGGGCATCACGGCACTGGCCAGCAGACCGCCGAGGAATCCACCCGCGGCACTGCTCGCACCGACGATCGTGACTACGGTAGCGCGTATCCGCTTCGGGGCGTACTCCGCGCCGTAGGCGTAACTATTCGGAATGACAGCCCCGAGCCCGATGCCGGCAAGGAATCGCAAAGGAATTATCTGCTCGATACTTTGTGCGGCGACAGCACAGAGCGTCATCGCCCCGAAGATGGCAACTCCGGCAATCAGCAGCGGTCGTCGACCATAGTGATCTGCTCGCGGGGCTAAAAGTACAGCGCCAACGATCATTCCAAGGAGTGATGCGACTATTGCGGGCGTAAGACTCGCCGTAGTCGTACCCCATTCCTCAGCTATCGAAGGCGCAGTGATGGCCATGATGAGGGCATCGAAACCGTCGAAGAAAGATACCGCCATGATCATCGCGATCGCCCTGCGCTGCACGAAGGACAGCGGCGCGTTATCGATGATGTGCTGGGCATCCAGCGTGGGAGACATAGGCACGTGTTAGTCCTCGGGTGTCAGAGCGATGGGAGTTTTCGGCAGGGCGGAGCCTCTTACGTCCGCCTGGAACCGTTCCGGAGCTTGTGCGGGCGTGGCGCGCATCACAGCAATCGTCAACCAAGGAACTTTGGTTGTCAACCTACAAACTTTCCCTCAGTGTGGGCGCCTTCCAACACTTGCCGCACACCGGCACAACGGCTAACCTGCGATACATTGCTAGTTGATCAACTATGATTGGGGCTCTTCGTGAACCGTCCACTGGCCGATCCGCGACCCAGAATTCCGTTTGCCTACCGGACCGATGAGCGCGAAGCCATCCAGCAGATGGCCCGCGATTTCGCCATGCGCGAAGTCCTCCCGGTGGCGAATGAGCTCGATCCGAAGCACGGGCTGATCCCCGACTCGCTTCGTACCAAGATGGCGGATCTCGGATTCTTCGGAGTCCTGATCCCGGAAGAGCACGGCGGCCTTGGCCTCGGCGTCTTCGAGTACGCACTGATCACCGAAGAGCTTGCCCGCGCGTGGATGAGCGTGGCAAGCATCATCACGCGCTCAGGCGTCGCTTCTGCTTTGGACCCGACCCAGCGCGCGGAGATCCTCCCCCGCGCCGCGCGGGGCGAATGGCTGGGTGCATTCGCGATGAGTGAGCCCGGTGCAGGGTCCGATATCGCGTCCATCCGCACCAGGGCCGACAAGGTCGAGGGTGGTTGGGTGATCAACGGACAGAAAATGTGGTGTACATTCGCCGACCAATCCGACGGAATCATCGTAGTCGCGCGGACCGAACCATACGACCCCGAGAACCGGCACAAGGGTGTTCGCCGATTCATCGCGTACAAGAATCGAGGCGAGTTCCCGAAAGGTTGTACTGGGACGGCGGTCCGCAAGATCGGTTATCACGGCTGGCATACGTTCGAGTTGTCCTTCGATGATTGCTTCGTGCCGGACGACGCACTCCTCGGCCATGAGCAGGATCCGAAAAGCCCCGATCAAGGTTTCAAGCGCGTTGCTGCTGGAATGTTGACGCCACGCGTCCACACTGCTGCGCGCTCCATCGGGCTGGCACGTGGTGCGCTCGAGGACTCGATCAAGTACGTACAGGAGCGAGAGCAGTTCGGACACTCCATCGGCGACTTCCAGGCGACCCGATTCAAAATTGCGAAAATGGCGACGGAGATCGAGACGTGCCGCGCGTTGATGTACGAAGTGGCCGCCGACATCGATGGCGGTGAGGCGTCCGATATGCGGGCCGCGATGGTGAAATATGCAGCAGCAGAAATGTCCGAACGGGTGACTTCGGAAGCCCTGCAGATTCATGGGGGCGCCGGGTACACCACGGACTTCCCGATCGAACGCTATTGGCGCGACGCACGTCTGACGAAAATATTCGAAGGCACCTCCGAAATCATGCAACGCCTGGTCTCCGATCGGCTTCTGCCTCCCACCCCTTTTCGATGACTGCCATAGCCTTAGGACACCGCCCTTGGCCAGCTGAACCAGGTCAGCCCCAAACTCAGATTCTTTTTGGTCGACAAACTAGGATTGAGAGATGGAAGATCAGCCGACGCTCAACGGACATCAGGTACGGTCCGAACGTTCCACCCGTCTCCTCCTCCGCGCCGCAGCCGAACTCGTCGCCGAAGGCGGCTATCAGTCGATGACGCTTGCGACGGTCGGCGAGCGCGCCGGATACAGCCGCAGCCTCGCGACCGCTCGTTTCGGATCCAAGGCGAAACTACTCGAAGCTCTGGTCGAGGAGATCGTGGTGCGCTGGGACGTGGAAAAGGTCGAGCCGGAACTACACGACTTGACCGGCCTCGACGCGTTACGAGTGATGTTGACCGAGATCAAGAACTCGTACGAGAAGAGCCCTCGTTCGTTGAGTACCCTCTATGCCTTGATCTTCGAGGCCGTCGGCCCGGTTCCCGAACTACGGGACCGTTTCGTGGCTTTCCACAAGAATCAGCGATCTCGCGTCGCTACCTACATCAGAAGCGGCCTCGAGGATGGCTCGATTCGGGCCGGCATAGACCCTGATCAGCAGGCTGCGATGGTAGTCACGCAGCTGCGAGGCGTCGGATACCTGTGGAAGCTGGACCCGGATGGCATCGACTCCGGCGCCGTCCTCACCGCGTTCATAGACCAAGTCGTCCGGAATCTCGCCGTCTCAGACAGGCCGACCGGGAGCGACCTTTACGACGCCCGCCTGCCCGCCTGAGGCCCCCGCAGGCGGAACCCAGTTTCACCACCCCTACTCGAGCCTGTGAGGTCGACGCCTGCAGGTGGATTGAGGTATGTCATGTCAGGACCTTTGGCAGGTATCAAGGTCATCGAATTGGCCAGCATCGGCCCCGGCCCGCATGCCGGCATGATCCTTGCGGATCTCGGCGCCGACGTAGTCCGAGTCGAACGTCGGGACGCGCCATTCGGCCTGGGGACCCAAGGCCGCAATGAGCAGTTGCGTGGACGACGCGTCATAGTTGCCGACCTCAAGTCCGGCGCTGACCGGACAACCGTTGTGGAGCTGGTGAAACAGGCCGATGTGCTCATCGAAGGATATCGGCCCGGCGTTGCCGAGCGGCTCGGCCTCGGGCCCGAGGAATGCCACGCGGTAAATCCTCGCCTCGTATACGGACGGATGACCGGTTGGGGACAGGATGGTCCGCTCGCGAACCGGGCGGGACACGACATCAACTACCTGTCGATCGCAGGCATCCTCAACGCTGTGGGCCGCGCGGGACAACGGCCGGTACCGCCGCTGAACCTCATCGGCGATTACGGCGGCGGCTCGACATACCTCCTGATCGGCATTCTGGCTGCGCTGTGGGAACGGGAACGATCAGGGAACGGCCAGGTCATCGACGCCGCGATGATCGACGGTGCCAGCAACCTCGCTCATATGCTGTGGTCGATGTACGGCGGAGGCGCCTGGAATATCAACCGTGGCGAAAACTTCCTCGACGGTGGCGCACCATTCTATGACACCTACGAATGCGCGGACGGTGGTTACATGGCGGTCGGAGCCGTTGAGCCCCAGTTCTACCAACGACTGCTCGAAGGTACATCTTTGGCGGGAGAAGACCTGCCCGGCCAACACGACCGAGCCGGATGGCCTACGATCCGAGCCCGGTTGACCGAGGCATTCCTCACCGAACCCCGCCGCCACTGGGAGGACGTCTTCGGATCGGTCGACGCGTGCGTGACGCCCGTGTTGTCTTTCGACGAGGCCAGCCGCCACGAGCACGTTGTCGCCCGCCGCATTGTCGAAAACATGGGTGGCATTGTGCAACCCACCCCGGCACCCCGGTTTTCCCGTACCGGGACGAGGACTCCGGAACGGCCTCCGAGTCACGCCATCAGTGCCGATGACATTCTCGCGGACTGGAGTACGACGAAGGCGAACGAGCCCGACGTGTCCTGACGCAAACACGCTCAACGGGATCGCTACGGACGTCAGAAACCCTCCACTCGAAGGAGTGGAGGGTTTCCGATTTCGGCTGCGCCCGATCAGCGTACTGCCCAACGGCCGGTGTATGCAGGAGGATCCGACTTGTCCAGAAACGCGCGGAACGCGGCGGGCGCATCCTCGGTAGCAAAGTTCACTGCCTGGGCAGCAGCTTCGTTGCGAAGTGCAGTCGGTAGATCAACTCCTACCCCTTCGTTGATCAGTCTCTTCGTCTGCTCGAGGGCGATCGGGGGCATCGCCGACATCCGCTGCGCGAGAACGGCGACGAAATCGTCGAGGTCTTCAGGCGGTCGTACCCAGGTCACCATCCCGAGGCGGTGCGCTTCGTCCGCATCGATGACCTCGGCGAGCAACGACAACCGTTTCGCCTGCTGGAGACCGACGACCCGCGGTAGCAGCCACGAGCCTCCGAAATCAAGTGAAAGTCCGCGGCGGACGAATATTTCGCTGAACCTGGCCCGGCTGGACGCAACTACGAAATCGCAGGCCAAGGCCATATTGCATCCGGCCCCTGCAGCCACCCCGTCCACTTTGGCGATCACGGGCATCGGAAGCTCGAAGAGCGCGAGCGCGACGTCTCCGATGCGCCGCAGACGAGGAATGGGATGCTCGTCATGTTTGCTCTTGGCAACATCGGCGCCCGCGCAGAAGGCCCCGCCTGCACCTTGCAGTACGACCACCCGAGTTTCGGCGTCGTTGCGCACGCTCCGAAGCATCTCCGCGAGCATTCGCCACATCGATTCGTCGACAGCGTTCTTCCGCTCCGGCCGGTTCAGTGTGATCGTTGTGACGCCCTGAGCGGAGGTGAGGACCACCGGATCGTGTGTGTTCATGATTGCACCTGTCTTCATCTGCCTTGGAACGATGGTGTTCGTCACCGCTGAAGGCGACGCGCGCACATCAGGGCCATGTCCATCCCGGCGCCTACCACCGTTCACGGCGGCTACGACGCGTTCTCGGCGCGGGGACGATTCAACAGAATTGTCCCCACGCCGTCCTGAACGGTGTACTCGAAATCAGCGATCTGCCGGCCTAGCGGGGTGCCATGCGAAGAGCACCGTCGAGACGGATTGTCTCGCCATTGAGGTAGGCGTTCTCCAGGATGTGGTTCGCAAGTTGGGCAAACTCGTCCGGTGTGCCGAGACGCTGCGGGTTCGGAACGCTGGCCGCCAGGCTCTGCCGGACGTCCTCGCGGAGCCGACCGAGGAGCGGCGTGTCCATGATGCCGGGCGCGATTGCGCAGACGCGGATCCCTTTGCTGGCCAGGTCGCGAGCGGCAGTGAGCGTCATGCCCACAATTCCCGCCTTGGATGCGGTGTACGGAATCTGCCCGATCTGGCCCTCGAATGCCGCCACGGAGGCGGTCATGATGATCGCGCCGCGTTCCCCGTCGATCGCCTCGTGCTTGGCCATGCGCGCCGCGCCGAGCCGCAGCGCGTTGAAGCTGCCGACCAGATTGAGCTTGATGACGAACTCGAAATCTTCGAGTGAGCCCGGGTTACCCTCCTTGTCGAGCAAGCGAAGCCTGCGGCCGGATCCTGCGCAATGCACCAGACCCTTCAGTGGTCCCCATTGGTCCGCAGCGTCGAGGGCCTCGGCGAAGGACTTCTCATCGGTGACGTCACCCGGCGTGAAGATCGCGTTCTCGCCGAGCTCTTTTGCCGCGGTGTCGCCGTTGGAACCGGGAAGGTCCACCAACGCGACCTTTGCGCCTGCGTCGACCAGACGCTGCGCCGTGGCCAGGCCGAGGCCCGACGCTCCGCCCGTCACCGCTATGACGGATCCTTTCACCTGCATGCTGTTCTCCTCCGTGAGTTTGTGATGGGTGGCGCCGCAAGCGCTGCCCTTACATCTCGCCCCGTGCATCAGGGGCGAGTGGGATTGTCATTTGCCGCGAATTGCCGACCGGTAACGCGTCAGAGCAACTCGAGGATCGTCGCGTTAGCGAGACCGCCGGCTTCACACATCGTCTGCAGGCCATATCGAATTCCGTTGTCGCGCATGTGGTGCACGAGACGGGTCATCAGTATGGCCCCTGATCCGCCGAGAGGATGACCGACAGCGATGGCTCCGCCGAGTGGGTTCACACGGTCTTCCTTGGCTCCGGTCTCGGCGAGCCAGGCCAGCGGTACCGGTGCGAACGCCTCGTTGACCTCGAAAGCGCCGATCTCGTCGATCGAGAGTCCGGACTTCTTCAGTGCCAGCTCGGTGGCCCGAATGGGGCCGGTCAACATGATCACCGGGTCGTCGCCGGCCACCACCGCAGTGTGAATGCGGGCGAGGGGCTTCATTCCACTCGCCCGGGCGATCTCGGAGGTGGTCAGCAGCAGGGCGCCGGAACCGTCCGAGATTTGCGAAGCGTTGCCTGCCGAGACGACACCGTCGCTCTTGAACGGGGTAGGGAGCGTTGCCAGTTTCACCAGCGTGCCACTCCGTCGCACGCCTTCGTCGGATTCCAAGCCACCGAGTGAGATCAGTTGGGAGTCGAATGCGCCGGCGTCGATGGCCTCGGCGGCCAGCCGATGAGACCGCAGCGAGTACTCGTCGAGTTCCGTGCGGGACATCCCCCACCGCTCGGCGATCATCTCGGCCCCGACTCCCTGGTTGAATCCTTCGACGCCGTATCGCTCGAGCAGGACAGCAGGTGCAGGCTGGCCTCCCTGCGCCGCGCTGCCCATCGGGACCCGGGTCATCGATTCCACGCCACCGGCCACGGCGAAGTCGTAGTGTCCCGCAATGACCCCGGCCGCCGCGAAACTGACTGCCTGCTGACTGGATCCGCATGCACGGTTCACCGACGTCGCAGGGACGGTCTCGGGCCAGCCGGCCGCCAGTACCGCGTTCCTACCGATGTTGCTGGCCTGCTCGGATACCTGACTCACGCACCCCCAGATCACGTCATCGACAGAAGCTGGATCGAGGCTGTTGCGCTCAGCCAATGCCTGCAGCACCGTGGCGGAGATGACGGCGGGGTGGATGTCCGCCAACGCTCCATTCCGCTTGCCGATCGGTGTGCGGACGGCATCGACGATCACCGCATCTCTCATATTCTTACTCCCTGCCTGTCTTTGTCTGTCAACCAACAATTAAATAAACATGTATGGCGGTGACTCACGACAACACCCGCCTCTACTGCACAGCGAAGTGCTACTGCTTCGCTGTCTCGCCTCCATCGATGACGTACACGGCCCCGGACACGAACTGCGAAGCCGACGATGAGAGATAGCAGACCAACGGCCCGATCTCGTCCGGCTCCGCCATTCGCCTGGCCGGAATCTTTCGCACTCGCTTGGCCAGGACGTCCGGGTTGCCGGTGACGAACGACTGGGCCTCGGTGGCAAAAGCTCCGGGCGCAATGGCATTGACCTGAATGTTGTGCCGAGCCCACTCGGCCGCAAGCGCCTTGGTCAGCTGAATTGCCGCACCCTTGGACGCCGAGTACGCGGCCAGCGTTGCCTTGCCGAGGATGCCCGAGGTCGACACGACGTTGATGATGCGGCCACCCTTCCCCCGCTCGACGAAGTGACGCCCCGCGGCCTGCGAGAGCACCGCAATGGAGGCGACATTTACCTCCATGGTCTCGTCGAAGAGCGACATGTCCATCTCGAGAAAGTTTGCCGCGGGAGCGATACCCGCGTTGTTGACAACGGCGTCGAGACTTCCGAGTTGGTCCACGGCGACCGTGGCAAGCGCTGCGACCTGATCACGGTCGCGCATGTCGCACACGTGGGGATGGATGGTCCCAGCGAATTTCTCCGCTGCCAACTCTTTCAGGCTGGCTTCCGTCCTCGCCACAGCCAGGACGTTCGCGCCTTCGGCAGCCAGCGCCCGTGCCGCGGCTCGTCCCAGGCCCTTACTCGCGCCGGTGACGATGACGCCGCGGTCGGTCAGGTTCAGGTCCATGTCGTCTTCCTCTCTCGTTCGGATACGCGGTGACGGCTCACGAGCCCGTCCATACCGGTGCACGCTTCTCGGTGAAGGCGAGCGCGCCCTCCTTTGCATCCGCCGAGGACCGCACCGGCGCAGTCAGCTCGGACTGCCGCTCGAATGCCTCACCCGCCGGCCAACCCGGACTGTCCTGCAAAATCCGCTTCGTCGCCGCCACAGCCAGTGGCCCGCACGCGGCCACGTCGCCGGCGAGTTCGAGGGCAGCCTCAACCGCGGTACCCGGTGCCACCATCCTGTTGACCAGGCCGAGGCGCTCGGCTTCGCTCACCGAAATCTGCCTTCCGGTCAGCGACAGTTCCATCGCAAGGGCGTAGGGCAGACGCCCAGGCAGGCGCAGCAATCCGCCTCCGGCGGCAACGAGACCACGCTTGACTTCAGGCAGCGCGAAGAAGGCGTTCTCCGCGGCAACGATCATGTCGCAGGCGAGGACGATCTCGAAGCCACCCGCGACAGCGGGACCGTCGACCGCCGCGATGATGGGCTTGCGGGGCGGCTCCTGCGCAATACCGGCGAACCCGCGCCGCGGCGTGAGCGGTCGCTCGCCCCGCAGGAACGCTTTGAGGTCCATACCGGCGCAGAATGTGGGGCCGTTCGCGGCCAGGACCGCAACAGCGAGGTCGCGGCGGTCATCGAACTCGGTCAATGCCGCATCGATCGCTGTGGCCATTTCCAGATTGACCGCATTGCGTGCCGCAGGCCGATTCAGCGTGATGGTACGCACGCCATTGTTGTCGGAAACGAGCAACGGTTGCTCGATATCGGTGTCCGTTGAAGTCACGGAAAGCTCCAGGAAGGTCGTGGGTGGAATCGAAATGGACGGGCCGCCGGACCGATAGCCAGGCGAGATACCGAACCAGTGGATCTATCCGGCTGCTGTCGGCGCGATCCGCAGCAGCCGCGCGAGGTTCCCGCCCAATATCCCGCTCTCCTCCTCTGCGGTGAGGCCGAGTGCCTTGATCGCGGCGATTTCTGTTGCAGGGTCGGTCATCGGCCAGTCCGATCCGTAGACGACGCGATCGGCCCCGTGGCGGCGAATGATGTTTCTGATCCGCTCCTGGGGCAACGTCCCCATGCTCGGCGGCCACGATGTCTCGAGGTGGACATCCGTTCCGACCGACCACTGCTCGGCCTCATCGAGAACCTGGTAGCCGCCGTAGTGGGCGGCGATGAGACGCAGACCCTTGACCTCGGTCAACATCGCATGGAAGTCCTTCGGCGCCCCCCGCTCGTTCTGATGCGCGTCCCCGCCGGAACCGACGTGCGCGATGACCGGGATGTCGTTCTCGGCCAGTGCGGTGAGAATTTCACGGGTGCGGGAATCGGCGAAAGCCACAGACTGGAACAGTGGATGCAACTTCACCCCGACCACACCGTTGTCCCGCAGAGCGACGAGGTTTTCTTCCACGGACAGGTCGGGATGGACTGTGCCGAAGGGAACAAACCGCGAGCGGTCGACCTTTCCGACGAATTCATTAGTACGCCAGACGTTTTTACCGACGTTGGCAACCGCGAGGGTCATCGCCATATCGATACCGGCAGCGTCCATCGTGCGCCGCAGTCCGTCCAGCGTGCCGTCGTGAACCGGATCCAAGCCGACAGGTCTGTCGGCGAGTACTTTACGAGCGATCTCGTCCGGCCACACGTGGCAGTGAGCATCAATGATCACTGGAATACTCCTTGATGAGTTTCTTCGACAGCGAATCGAGGAGAACCTCTGTTGCGCCTTCGTACACACGCATCGGGCGTGCTGCCCGGTAGAGACGTTCGATCCGGGATCCACGAATCAGGCCGAACCGACCCATGACCTGAACACTGCGGTCCACGACACGGCCGGCGACCTCGGTCGCGCCGATCTTGGCCATCGATGACAGGTGGAGACTGCCGGTGGGGTCGGAGGCAGCGGCGCGGGCAACCTGGTAAGTGAACGTGCGCGCCATCTCTATCTCGGTCCACGACATTGCCAGCATCTGAGGTACCGGACCGAGACGTGCCAATGGTGTGCCGAACTGTTGGCGACCGGTGGTGTGCCCGAGCGCGTCGTCGAGTGCCGCCTGAGCAGTACCGATGGCAGCACCGGCCACCGACACCCGGAAGGTGGCCAGCGTGGCGAGCACGAGCGCGAAACCTCTGCCGGGGACGCCGAGCCGATGCGAGCTCGGCACGCGGGCCTCGTCGAACACGATGTCGCCCAACACGTGTGGAGCGATGATCTGATGGGGCCGGCTTGTCGTGACTCCCGGAGTATGGGCAGGTACTAACACCAGGGAGTAGCCCACCCCGTCTGCAGTGTTCTCCTTGCCGAGCACACAGTAGTAACTCGCATCGCCCGCATTGGTGATGAAGCTTTTCGTGCCGTTCACGACGAGGTCGTCACCGTCGGCCGTGATCGTGGTGCTCAGCGCCTTGAGGTCTGATCCCACGTCCGGCTCGGTCAGTGCCAATGCGGCAATCGCGTCCATCTCGGCAACTCGCGGGAGCCAATACTCCTTCATCTCGTCGGAGCCGCCCACTGCGATGGCATAGCTCCCGATGCCTTGCATCGCGAAAAGCGAATCGAGGTGGCTCGAGGACGCCGCGAGTTGCTCACGCACGATTGTCACGGCGAGCGAGTCAGGGCTCTCGAAGTGGCCCCCGTACGCGGCCGGAACCTGCACCGCCGCCAAGCCGCTGTCCTTCAAGAGCTTGAGAATCTCGGTATCCACCGAATCGCTCTCGTCGGCGTGATCGGCGTGCGATAGACAGAGGTCGGCCAGGTCACGGGCGCGTTCCTGTAGGGCGACGTACTCCGCCTCCAGCGGCGGGAACTGAGCGCTCACAGCTTCACCACCACGAACCGGGTCTGCGTGTAATGCCGCAATGCCTCCATACCCTTCTCTCTTCCGTATCCACTGCTCTTGACGCCACCGAACGGACCCTCGACGAGACCCGCCAGCCAGTCGTTGACATAGACCTGGCCCGCCTCCAACTGAGACGCAACGCGGTGGGCCCGCGCGACATCGCCGGTCCATACCCCGGCGGCGAGTCCGAACTCCGAATCGTTCGCGATCGAAATGGCCTCGTCCTCGGTGTTGAACCGGAGGACGGCCAACACCGGCCCGAAGACTTCCTCGCGGGCGATCGCCATCGTGTTCGTCACGTCGGTGTAGACGGTCGGTTCGATCAGCCATCCCTCACCCGTCGCGGCACCACCGGCAGCCAGGGTCGCACCGTCTTCGCGGGCGACCTCGAAGTACGACTGCACCTTCTCGAATTGGTCTTGCGTGGTCATCTGGCCGTAGGACTCCCCCGGCCGCACCTTTTCGACCTCTTCGAGCACGAGAGCGACGAATTTTTCGTGAATCTCCTCGGCCACCAACAGACGGGTGCCGGCACTGCAGATCTGGCCGGCGTTCGCCGTGAACGCCCGTACTGCGCCCGCTGCAGCCTCGGGCAGATCCGCGTCGGCAAAGACGATGTTGGCCGATTTGCCGCCGAGTTCGAGGGTCAGGGGCAGTACTCGATCCGCGGCGATCCGCCCGATCTCCCGACCCGCTCGTAGCGAACCGGTGAAAGCCACCTTGCGGACGTCGCGGTGCTCGACCAGCGGCTGTCCCGCCCCCTGGCCGGTGCCCGTCACGACGTTGAGCACGCCGTCCGGGAGACCTGCCGCGGTCGCGATACGAGCAAGTTCGAGCGTGGTCGCCGACGTGAATTCCGACGGCTTGATCACCGCCACGTTGCCCGCCAGCAACGCGGGTGCCACTGCACGTGCCGCCTGATTGAGCGGTGCGTTCCACGGGGTGATCACCCCGATGACGCCGTACGGCTCGTGGGTCGTATACCCGTGCCTGCCCGGACCGAGATCGATCACCTCGCCTGACGGGATGTTGGCCAGCCCGGAGTAGAAATCGAAGTAGCTTGCTGCAGCGTCGATCTCACGCAGCGACTGGGCGGCAGGCTTTCCGGCCTCGTCGCCTTCGAGCTGGGCGAGCAACTCCCGCTCGGCCCGCAGGCCGTCGGCGATATCGGCCATCACCCGTCCGCGTGCACCCGGCTTGAGAGACTTCCAGGCAGCGAAGACGGCCGATGCGGACTCGACCGCCGCCTCGACGTCGGAACGGTCTCCTGCCGCGATTTCGGCAACAGTAGAACCCGTCCACGGTGACGTCGACGAAATTCGCTCCCCACCGTCCGGGACGCGTTCGGCACCGCCAATCCAGTGGCCGTACTTCTTCACGAGATCACCTCCTGCTCGGTCGCCGTCGACCGTCCGCTTTTCATGGATTCAGCATGCCGGAAAGTTTTAATTTGTCAACCAACAAAGATTTTCCTTCACTTCACGGCCCTGGTGCGCTATGACTGTTACAGGCACCCACATTTTCCGGCGCATCCGGCACAGCCCGGCAATCGAGCCATGAGGCCGCGGCAGCCGTACCGCGCTGGCCGTCCTCACCGGCTGCGCTCACGCATCAGAGAGACAATCCATGGACTTTGACGACACCCCTGATCAAGCCCGCCTACGGGCTTCGGTACGCAAGTTCCTCACAGAACACGACGGCGAACTCGCCCACGGTGACGGCGCCTACCTCGAGGAGCCGGGAACAGACAGGATCGACGCGCTTCGACGAACGCAGGCTGTGCTTTTCGACGGAGGTCTCATCGGCCTGACGTGGCCGGAAGCCTATGGTGGCGGAGGTGGCACGAACGCCCAGCAGGCTGTCATCAACGAAGAGCTACACCGGGCCCGAGTCGCCGGGCCGATCGGACACGTCGGGTTGGGCATGTGCGGGCCCACGGTGCTCCGCCACGGCAGCGAGGACCAAAAACAACGCTACATTCGCCGACTACTGCGCGCCGACGATCTGTGGTGCCAGCTCTTCAGCGAGCCCGGAAGCGGCAGCGATCTGGCGGCCCTGCGGACGAAAGCGGTGCGTCGAGACGACGGCTGGCACATACAGGGACAGAAGGTGTGGACCACACTCGCGCAGCATTCCCGCTACGGGATACTGCTGTGCCGCACCAACCCGGACGCCCCCAAGCACCGCGGCCTGACGATGTTCGTCCTCGATATGCAAGCGCATGGGGTCACCGTCCGACCGCTTCGCCAAATGAATGGTCATCAAAGCTTCAACGAAGTATTTCTGGACGACGTCGTGATAGACGATTCGGAGCGTCTCGGAGACGTCGACGACGGGTGGCGCGTCGCACTCACCACGCTGATGAACGAGCGGATGGCAGTGGGCGGCGGCGGCGGCGAACTCGGCGTCCGCAGCGACGCCCTCGTCGCGCATGCGGCGGAGAAACTCCCCCAGCTCAGCAACGAACGGCGCGTCCTGGCGGTCGAAGCACTCGGCAGAGTCCTGGTCGAATCTTTGGCGGCGCGATATACCGGTTACCGCCTGCAGACGAGCATGGAAAAGGGCGGCCGCCCAGGTCCCGAAGCCAGCGCCGGAAAGCTGACCGCAGTCCGTGTGGCGCACGCAACCGCGGATCTCGGCCAGCGCCTACTCGGCGACGAGGCCGTATTGGCGCGCTCCGGTGAGGGCGACTGGCGCTGGGCGACGTCTCAAGCCTCGACCCCGGGCATTGCGCTCGCCGGCGGTGCCGATGAGATTCTCCGCAATATCCTCGGCGAGCGCGTGCTGGGGCTCGCACCGGATCGCACTCCCGCCACCACGACGCAAGCCGAGAGCAGGTAAGGCACCGATGAATTTCGATATCAACGACGAACAGAGAAACTTCGCCGAACACTCCCGTGACTTCTTCACCGAGCACGCCGGGCCGGAGTACGCCCGGGCACTGCTCGACAAGCCGGGCGAAGAAGCGGCACCCGGCCGGAAGATGCTTGCCGAGTTGGGATTTTCCTCTCTGACAATCCCCGAGGAGGCCGGAGGCATCGGGGCAGACCTACTCGACATGGCGCTGGTCGCTGAACAGGCGGGCCGCCAACTGGCCGGGCCCTCACTCGCCTCGGCAGCGCGGATCGCCATTCTCCTCGAGGGGGATACCGACCGCCTACGAGCCATCAGCGAGGGACGCATGGCGGTCGCGGTGCTCGATGGCTCCCCCTCCCGTTCGACTCCGTCGATGGATGTCGTCGGCGCCACTCACTTTCTCACCCTCGACGGAGACGATCTCGTCCTCGGACAGGGTGTGGTGACTCCCGGTGAGCCCATCGACGCCACGCGTGGTCTCGGCTACGTCGACTTGACGTCGTCGGAGATCATCCGTCCCGATGCCCGCGACCGTTGGGCAAGAGCCAAACAGGTTGCCTGCGTGGTCCTCGCAGCCGAGGGGCTCGGTGCCGCCGACCGCGTCGTCGAACTCGGTGTCGAACACGCCAAGGTCCGCAAGGCTTTCGGGCGGGAGATCGGCGGGTTCCAGGCGGTCAAGCACCGACTGGTCGACGATTGGATTGCCGTCAATCAACTTCGGTCCCTCGTCTGGTGGGCAGCGTGGGCTGCGGACAACGCGCCGGACCAGCTCCCGATCGCGGCGTCAGCCGCGAAGGCCTACTGTGCCGACACCTTCCAGACGGCGTGTGAGACCCTCATCCACGTGCTCGGCGGCGTCGGCTTCACCTGGGAGCATGACGCACACCTGTACTGGCGGCGGTCCAAGGTCGACCGCGTCCTGTTGGGAGACGAGAGTGAACATCTCGCCGAGGTGGCCCAGCGCAGCATCGCGGCCACTCGATCTGCCGGCACAGAGGCTGAGGCCATCCCCGCCTGATTGTTCGCTCACCGGCCGATTCAACGAACACGCAAGACCGAGAGTCGGGCCCTTTCCGGATTCGAGACGTAGCTGCATACGGCATCTCGGAATCGGGAAGGGCCCGGCTTTTTAGTGTGGCAGACTCGAATGCTCGCCCGCCCGACCGGCGCCCGTCACCACGACAAGAGCGGTGACGCCCAGGGCGATTCCCTGGACGCCACCGCAAATGCGTTGCGCTACCCGATAGGTCAGATGTAGTAGCCGCCATTGACGGCAACATTCTGACCGGTCATGAACCGTGCACCGTCACCCACCAGGAAGGTGATGACCGGTGCGATATCTCGATCCGGGTCTCCGAACTTGCCGCCCAGCGGAACCTTCTGCCGCATCATTTCTGCGTAGGAGGCCTTCTCCTCGTCGTTCATCTTGCTGAGGTGCTGCTCAACCATCGACGTCGCCGCGGACGGGTGGACCACGTTCGCCCTGATTCCGAACTGCGCCCATTCGACCGCGATCGTCCGGGTCCACGCCGTCACTGCGCCCTTCGAGGCTGCGTATACCGCGCCATTCGGGTACGCAGTCAATGCAGCCGACGACGCAAAGTTCGTGATGCTGCTCCGTTCGCCCTTCTTGAGGTGCGGAAGGGCTGCCTGATTGGTCAGCATCGGGCCACGCCCGTTGATGTCCATGGCGCGCGCCCAATCCTGATCCGTCGCTTCCTCGGCCGGCCCCTGCACCAGAATGCCTGCGACGTGAACCAACGCGTCGAGCCCTCCCATCTCGGCTGCCGCTCCGTCGACGGCAGTGAACACCTGGTCACGGTCCGTGACGTCGCACAGCCGAAAGCGTTGGCCGGCCTGTCTTGCCACCTCCCGGCCCGCCTCCTCGGAGCGGTCGAGCGATACAACCGAGGCACCGGCCGCGGCCAGAGAACGCACGCAGGCCGCGCCTACCCCGCTGGCTCCCCCGACGACGATGACCTTCTTGTCCATCTCAGTTATCCTGTTCGTCAGCCGAATTGAGCCAGCGCGCCGGACTCGATTCGAAGCTCCTCGGCTCGTCCGTCGTGGCGACCTCGGTGTGGAGGATGTGGCCAGTTTCGGGATCGAGGTACTTTCGAGTTTCGACGCCTTCGTTCACCGATTCCACCAGTACCGGACATCCATCGCTCCAATGCGTCGGCGCCTGCGCCAGAATCGCACCTGAACGGACACTTACGGCGAAGCGGCCAAGCTGTTCGATACCCGGTGCAATCGGAAGTGCTCGACTCGACGCACGTTCTTCCGCTACTCGATGATCCGGTGTGGTCACCGGAGGACGCGCCTCCGCCAGACGCTGCTTCAGGAGTTCGGCACGCCGAGTGGTGGACCCGTCCGAAACATCGACGCCGTACACATCACTCGCCTGTTCGGCCGTGATCAGACCCGCCTCCACATCAGCCAGGACTGCCGCGACCTCCCGATCGAGGGGGTCGCCCCAGCCACCGCCACCGGCGGCCTTGATGGCATAGCTGTGCCCTTCCGGTAGGTGGAATCCCTGTGTGAGCGTTCCGATCGGGGTGGCGCCGGCGTCGGGGTCGATCAGTTCGATCGACGTGGGACGTCCGGGCGCCCCACCGGCACTGCCGGGCATCGGGATACGCCCGTGCCCGCCGATGCTGGACCCGGTCAGTTCCGGAGAACCGTCGACGGTGAAGGCGAAATCGACTCCTCTGCCGCCGCGGTACCGGCCGGCCCCCGAGACGCCCCGAGAGCGGCGCCGGTACTCGAAGCGCAGCGGGTACCAGGACTCGGTGACCTCCACGTCGTTGGTCTGAATGGCGGCCTGCTTACCCACCAGATAAAAGTTGAAGTCGGTTCCGTCACGATCGTTGCCTGCGGGCGAGCCGACCGCAGTGCCGTCGATCATGATCCACGAGTCCGTCGCGCCGGTGAGCCCCCTGCCGGAGAAGGTCACGACGGCGTTCGCTGACATCGTCTGGGAGCTGGACAGGTATGGACGGCTCGGGCTGTCCGGTGAAGCGGCGACCGCCTGATGGAAGGTTCGCAGCGCGGCCTCACTTGCATCATGCGAGGCCGCGAGATGTGCCGCTCCCACCGGCGCCGGGTGCGTGCAGTTGAGCATGCTGCCGATCGGACAATAGACGTCGATCGCGTCGTAGTACCCCTGGTTGAGAGGAAGTTCCTGTCCGATCAGACGTTGGAGTTCGACACCGATCTTGCCCTTGATGATGTACTCCTTCGAGTTGAAGAAGTGTGGTGTCTGAGGCGCGGTACCGGTGAAATCGAATCGGATGGAATCGCCGTCGACAGTGGTGGTGCAGGGAATACGGAACTTCTCGTCGTTCCACTCCGTCCAACTGGTAGACCGGTAGACCCCGTCTTCGATGCGCGCAATCTCGCGTCGTACCGCCTCTTCCGTACGACGGTTGAGCTCGTCGAAGCCGTCTTGGAGGGCGTCGGCACCAATTCGCTCTGCCAGCTCCCGCAGCTTTGCGGCCCCGACGTCGACCCCCGCCATGAGCCCTCGGATGTCCATCTCCACGAGGCGGGGCATGCGGACATTGTTGAGAAGGATGTTCCAGGTGTCGCGCTGTTCCACGCCGCCTGCGGTGACCTTGACAGCCGGAAGCCGGATGGCCTCCTGAAAGCAATCTGTCGCGTTCGGCGCGAAGGACCCGGGTGCCATTCCCCCGACGTCCACAAGGTGCGAAGAATTCGCCATCCACGCAACCAAGCGTTCCTGTGCGAACACCGGCTTCATGATGAACACGTCCTGCGCGTGGAGCCCGCCTCCCCGGTGGGGGTCGTTGGCCAAGAAGACATCCCCGTCGGAAATGTTGTCACCGTGTTCGATGAACACACCTGCGATGGCATTGGTGGCCGCGTAGAAGTGGTACGCGATGTGGCCCCCTCCGGTCACCAACTTTCCTCGGGCATCGAGCAGGGTGCACGAGTAGTCACCACCTTCGACCACCAGCGGACTCACCGCCGTGCGTTTGATTGTTGCGGCACCCTCACCGCAGAACGCCTCGAGCTGGTGTCGCAGAACCTCCACCGCGATGTTGTCAAGCTGCATCGAAATTCACATCCAATCGAAGAGAGCGTCGCTCACCAACCACGAGTGTGGCGCCGCGAGGTATGAAGACTGTGGTGTCGACGTCGTCGGCAAGGGCCGGGCCATCGATGCGATCTCCGGGAATCAAGTCGGGGGTGCGGTAGCAGGGGACCTGCTCACTGCCATCACGATCCAGGAACACCGTGCGGTGAGACGAAGGCTTCACGGCGCCACCGTTCCGCGATGCGCGGTCGATCGGGAATGTCGCGCGAGGCAACCGTCCGGTTGCCACAGCACGCAGGAATGTCACCTCCAGTTGGGCGTCCCTGCCGATGGCACCCACTCCGTAGCGGGCGGCGTACTGCTCGAGGAATGCCGTGCGGATGGCATCCTGGTCGAAAGTTGCGGTTTCGAGTGGAACCGATACCTCGGACGTCTGCCGGAAGAACCGAACGCCGACGTCGTAGGTCACGACACGATCCTGCTCGGGCACACCGTCGTCACCGACGTCCTTGGCGACGCCCACGCCGAGCTTCTCGAGTTCGGCACCGATCTCGTCCGCATCGGCCCTGTCGAGCAACACGTCCGCCGACTTGATCCGCTGCCGTCGCACGTCGGCCGACGCCGCACCGAATGCGGACAGGACCGATGCCGCCGGAGGCACGACCACTCGCGGAATATTCGCCTCTGCCGCGATACTCGCCGTGAACAGCCCGCCGCTGCCGCCGTAAGAGATAAGGGTGAGGGAGCGTGGGTCCAGACCACTCGCGCCCGCATGGAGACGGGTTGCCTTGGTCATCTCGGCAAGTGCGATTTCGCGGATGCCCCAGGCCGTCGCTTCTGCGGACAGGCCGAGCGACTCTCCGAGCGTCCCGCAGACCTTCAGGGCAGCGTCGCGGTCGAGGGTCATCGTGCCCCCGACAAAGCTGCTCGGGTCGATGTAACCGAGTACCACCAGCGCATCGGTGATCGTGGCGTCTTTTCCGCCGTTGCCATAGCAGGCGGGCCCGGGCCATGCCCGCGCCGAGCGCGGCCCGACCCGTAGTAGTCCGCGCCCGTCGACCCATGCGATGGACCCGCCACCCGAGCCGATGGACAAGGTGTCGATCCTCGGTTGCGCGAGAATCATCCCGTGCAGCTCCCCGCGCTCGGAACGCTGTGGGAGCGACCCCGCGATGACCGCAAGGTCGAAGCTCGTCCCTCCCATGTCACCGCAGATGGCGTCGGTGATGCCCTCATCGGCACACACTTCCGCCGCGGCCATGACGCCGGCCGCAGGTCCGGACGCAACCAGGATGACGGGTGAACGGCGTGCCTCGGCAAGGGTGACCGTCCCACCGCTGGTTTGCAGAAGGAGAAGCGGAACACGCAGACCGCTGTCGGCCAACTCCTGCGCGAGCGCCTCGATCCCATCGAGGGCCTTGCTCATGACAGCATTCACCGCGGCAACCAGCGTCCGCTCGTATTCCCGGATACTCGGGTGCAATTCGACGCCGCTGAAAACTGGAATGTCGGGGAATTCCTCACGGAGGAACCCGACCACCGACCGCTCGTTCTCCGAGTTCTTGAACGACCACAGGAACGACACTGCGAGCGCCTCGATCTGGTGCGTTTCGATGAGCTCGGTGACGGCCGCTCGAACGTCGTTCAGATCGACATGCTGCAGGACTTTTCCGTCGCGATCCACGCGCTCTCGAATGCCGACTACCGCTGATCGTTCAATGGGGCTCCACGGCGGGACCAGGTAGCCCTCGCTGGAGACTCGGCGAGACCGTGCCATGGCGATGGTGTCTTCGAACCCGGCTGTGGTGAGCAGCCCGGCTTTGACTCCCTGCTTCTCCACGAGCGCATTGGTCACCGCCGTGGTTCCCAGGCCGAAACGCTCGACCTTGTTCAGAAAAGTACCGAGGTCCAGACCGATCTGGTCGGCCACGAGCCGGCATGCTCCCAGCACTCCGCGCCCGAAATTCTGAGGGTCCGTCGGGGATTTGGCACGCCACAACGACTCGCCGTCACCGCAGGCGAGGTCGGTGAACGTTCCGCCTACGTCAATCCCGATCGAGAATCCCTGTGATGCCGAAAACGACACCTCGTTGACACTCATCAAATCTCCTTGTCGCTTTCGATACATCCGTGCGCAAATCCGTAGACGGTGGCCCCGTCCGTGGTGTCGAGCAAGATCGCTCGCACCGAAGTGCCCGGCGTCAATGCTCGGTCACAGGTACACAGGATCCGGCCAGGCAGTCGGACCCCGGCGTCCATGTCGACTGCACCCGTCAGGTAAGGCGCCATGCTGTGCCAGGGTTGGGGAAGACTGGCACCACTCGCAGGCAGGTTCGTTACGGCCTCGTGAACGCGGATCGCGACGTTCACCGTGCCGTGCGGGTCGAGAGGCTCCCACTTGTACTCGCCGCTCAGACAATGCGGGCAGTTGGTCGAGAGGGGGAACCGTATGATCGCGCATTCACTACAGCGTTGCAGTGACAGATATCCGTCGCGCAGCGATTCCCAGAAGCCCGCGACATCTGGGTGCACGTGCTGCCCCGGGCCCGCCGCTGCGGCAATTCTCTGCAACGCGACCGCAGAATCGTCCCTGCCGTTCGGTGTCATGTCAGCTCGCCTTCTCATTCGTCAACACCAGCGAGTCACCCCACGGAGTGCCCCACTGCAAGAAATTCGCGTCCGCGATCTGGCGTGCGCCTGCCTCGCCCCGCAACTGCCGGACCATCTCGAGCATGTGACCGTAGCCATAGAGATGACCTTCGGCCAGGCTTCCTCCCGAAGTGTTCATCGGCAGGGGTGAGTCCAGACCGATGCCCTTCTCGCGGCAGTAGGCGGCGGCTTCGCCGGCTGCACAGAAGCCCCACCGCTCCAGCGCCATCCAGATCTGATGCGAAAAGGGGTCGTAGGTGTAAAAGCCGTCCAGGTCGTCACGTTCGATGCCGGCCATCTCGAGAACAGGGAAGGTCTTCGGAGCCACGTAGTCGTAGCTCGGGCTCACTCCAGCCCCCATACCGGGACGAGAAAAGAACGTATAACTGTCGCGGCTCGACGGGATACCTTGCATGCCTGCGATGCGTACCAGCGGCCGCCCTAGATCGGCGGCGCGTTCTTCCGTCGTCACGAGCAGGCAGGTAGAGCTGTCCACCATCTGGCAGATGTCCGCCTCTCGAAGAGGCCCAAGCAATTCCGGCTGGTCCAGGTACTGCTCGACGGTGAGCTTCTCATCGCGCAACACGGCCATCGGATTCTGGTGGGCGAACCGACGCAACGTCACCGGGATCGCGGCAAGGTCTGCGCTCGTGGCACCGTAGCGGTCCATGTATTGCTGTGTGGCAAGCGCGGCCCCGGCACCGGCGCCCGGCGTGCCATGCAGAGTCCAGTTCGCGTACGGCCCCCACCGTCGCGAAACGCCTCGTCCACGCCACCGAGCGGAGTACTCATCGGAGCCAGCTCGCGGGCGTAGCCTGTGGCCGATACGGAGCTGTTGATGACCGCTACCACGTCGGCCAGGCCCATCGTGACAGCCATGGCTGCCTGCTGCACGGTTGTCGCTGTCCAGCGACCGTGGGTCCACAGCTGGGTCACCCATTTCAGATCGAGGTCGGCCGCGACGGCGAACTCGTCGTAGTCCACCCCTCTCGGGGCTCCCCAAGCAGTTACCATTCCGTCGATGTCAGCCTTGTCCAGGTTGGCATCACGCAGAGCGGCGCGGAACGATTCGAATTGCAACCGCAGCGGACTGCGCCCCGGGTCGCCGATGACGTCACTTGTGCCCAAGCCCACTACACAGGCATTTAGCTTCACGGCGTGGAGCTCCTCTCTGGCGGGACCGTTGCCGCTCCCGCTGTCAACCATCGTGGCGTTCGTCATTGCGCCAACGTGATCTGCAACATATCAGTTTATAAGTGGACAGCCAACTACTATTTGCGCGACATCGGCCCAGCGGCGCGAGTCGAACACCAGGAAATGCGTCGTATCCTGCGCTTATGCTCGGCCAAGAAAACTTGTTCGTTGACAAACTTTAATTTGTCGTCATCATGTAACACATGAACTCGAACCCTGTCCGGGCCCCGGCCCCGCACGAAGCTGTGCCTGATGCATCCTCCGGACCACGAACATCGCAGGGCGCGCGTGACGTCGGTGAGCCCGACCTCGACTCCTTCCCTCTCGTCCCGAAGGGCAACAAGTACGAGGACTTCGAGGTCGACCAAACGATGGCCCACCACTGGGGCCGGACGCTGACGGAGGCCGATAATGTGTCGTTCTCCACTGCGACCTGCGCCTGGCTGCCGCTGCATTTGAATGTCGAATACGCCCGATCACAAGGCCACCCGGACACGGTGCTCAACCCGATGCTGGTGCTGTGTACCGCAGTAGGGCTATCCGTCGAGGACCTCAGCGAAAGTGGCGGTCCATTTCTCGGCATCGACGACTGCGTCTTCGCGCGCCCGGTCTACCCCGGCGACACCATCGTGGCCAACTCACGCGTCCTCGAGATGCGCCCTTCGGCCAGCAAAGCCGGCGTCGGCATCGTCACCTGGCAGACCACTGCAACCAACCAGCACGGCGAGACAGTCGTCGAATTCGTCCGAACAAACCTGGTCGCCGCGCGCGATCGCCAACTCACAACGTAGGGAACATCATGTCTGACAATCGACTTCGACGTAGCGAGCTCTCGACCCCCGGCCACAGCCCCAAGATGATCGCCAAGGCTGCAGCCAGCGAAGCGGATCTGGTCTTCCTCGACCTCGAGGATTCTGTAGTCGCGTCACAGAAGGTCGCTGCTCGGCGCAACATCATCGAGGGCCTCAACACCCTCGACTGGGGGAACAAGACCCGTGCGTGCCGCATCAACCCCGTCAGCACGCAATGGTGCCACGGCGACCTTATCGAGATCGTGTCCGCGGCCGGCCAGAATCTCGACGTCGTCATCATCCCCAAAGTGTTCAGCCCGCGCGACGTGTGGTTTGTCGACGATCTCCTGACACAACTCGAGATGAGCCTCGGCCTCGAAGTGGGACGCATCAAACTCGAGGTTCTCATCGAGGAGACCCAGGCCCTGTCTTGCGTCGAGGACATCGCGTCCTGCTCACCGCGTCTGGAGGCGCTGATTCTCGGCGTTGGCGACCTCTCGGCCAGCCAGGGTATTCGTCTGGGGCACATCGGCGCTGCGGCTGAAGGCGCATATGGCTACCCCGGAGATGTGTGGCACTACGCGCGCAACCGCATGATCGGTGCGGCGCGCGCCAATGGGCTCGACGCCGTCGACGGGCCTTTCGGCGCGATCTCCAACCCGGACGGCTACGAGCGTGAGGCATCCTGGGCCGCAACGCTGGGCAGCGTGGGCAAATGGGCCATCCACCCCAGCCAGATCGCCATCGCGAACAAGGTTTTCGCGCCGACTGATATCGAGATCGAACGCGCCACCGCAGCGGTGCGCGCAGTACAGGAGGCCGAGGAGGCCGGCCTGGGCGCCGCCGCATTCGAAGGCATGATGATCGATGCCGCCACCGCACGCATCTTCGACGGTGTCCTGGAACGCGCTCGCAAATGCGGTGTCGCATGACAACTGCCGCCGCCGTTGGCCCCCTGAACGGCATCAAGGTACTCGACCTCACCGCCATGCTCGCCGGTCCCTACACAACCATGCTGCTGGCCGACCTCGGGGCCGACGTGATCAAGGTTGAGCCCGTAACCGGAGACAGAACCAGGGGAGTTGGGCCCCACCGCGTCGGCGACGACCCCGACCAAGCACTCGGCGGATACTTTCAATCGGTCAACCGCGGCAAACGCAGCATCGTCCTGGATCTGAAGAGCACCGACGGCTCCGCGAAGTTCCGAGAACTGGTCCGCGTGGCCGACGTCGTCGTGGAGAACTTCTCCGCCGGTGTCATGGAACGCATGGGCTTGAGCTACGAATCACTCGCCGCGGAGAACCCCCGGTTGGTGTACGCGGCCCTTCGAGGTTTCGGCGACGCCAGAACCGGCAAAAGTCCCTACGAATCTTGGCCTGCTTTCGACATCGTCGCCCAAGCCATGGGAGGTTTCGCCGGGATCACCGGCCCGCTCGACGGCACCCCACTGAAGTCAGGGCCCGGTATCGGCGACATCTTCCCCGGCGCACTACTTGCCCTGGGCGTCCTCGCCGCCGTGCGGCACGCCGAACACACCGGCGAGGGCCAATTTGTCGACGTAGCAATGTATGACGCGGTACTTGCGATGTGCGAGCGTATTGTGTACCAGCATTCATATCTTGGAATTGTGCCGCGCCCTATGGGCAACGGGCACCCGTTGCTCGCACCGTTCGACATCATGCAAACTCTCGATGGCTGGATCGCCGTTGCTGCGCCCAGCGACAACCACTGGCGCATCCTGGCCGAGGCCATGGACCGACCCGACCTCAGCGATGATCCCCGATTCGTCAACAACGCTGCGCGGCTGGCTAATATCGTCGAGGTCCGCGAAATTCTCGGCGCGTGGCTTGCCGACCGAACAACGTCGGCGGTTGTGGAGGCACTCGGTGGCCGTGTGCCCATCGGACCCGTGCACGATGCCGCCGACATTTTCAACGACGAACACGTCTACCTTCGCGAGATGCTTGTCGAGGTGGAACAGCCCGGTTCGGACGCACCCGTGACCATCGCCGGCTCGCCGATCAAGCTCAGTTCCACCCCGGCCCGCGTCCGTGGACGCGGGCCCAAGCTCGGTGAAGACGACGCCGACACTGTCCTCGTCGAGTGGTCCACGATCCACGATCACGTCACGAATACGAATACAAAGGGGGGCGGCAGCAATGGCTGACCACCACGACGACCACGATGCGCTACTCGGGCACTGGGGCTGGTTCGAGGATTTCTACCCCGGCCAGAAGATGCGGCACTCGCGAGCAGCGACAGTTGGCGAGATCGAAGGCAGTGGGCCGGCAAAACAGGTGATGAACACGGCACAGGCGCATTTCAATGACCACTTCTTGAAGGGCTCTCCCCTGGGCGACGAACGCCTCGTCTTCGGTCTTGCCACCGCCTCCCTGGTCTACGGCCTGGCTTCGCAGGACACCGCCGAGCACGCGTCGGCCGAGCTCGGTTGGTCGCGGTTACGTTTTCGTGCGCCCGTACACCACGGGGACACCATCGAGGCCTTTACGGAGGTCGTCTCGGTCACTCCCGGCGACGACGCGGCTGCGCACGGGACCGTGGTGTTCCGGCATTGGGGTCGCAGACAAGACGGCCGCATCGTCTTCGAAGGCGAGCGGTCGGCGCTCGTCCGCCGGCGCGGATCTCGACTGGCAGCTTGATGCCGGCACCTAGCAAGACGGACGCAGAGGGTTTCGACGATGGTGAGGCGATTACGATGAGCGGACCCGACAGCGACCGACTCGCTGCGGTCGGTGCGATCCAGCAGACGCTCACCAGTCAGGTCATCACACGCGTTCGCGGCCTTGATCATCTCCCACAGGAGGTCGTCACCGGTGCCCTGCACTGCATACTCGACACGCTCGGAGTCGCGATCGCAGGGGTACATGAAGCCGTGACGGCGCATGTTCGAGACGATGTGCTCGACGAGGGTGGAAGCCCGCAGGCCACGCTGTGGGGCACCGGTCACCGAGTCTCCCGCCCCCAGGCAGCCCTGGTCAACGGCACCGCAGCACATGCCATCGATTTTGATGACGTCGTATCCCGGATGGACGGCCATCCCTCGGCTCCCCTGCTGCCTGCAGTCATGGCTGCCGCGGAGGGCATGCCGATCAGTGGGAAGGATTTCATCGCGGCGTTCGTGGCCGGATTCGAGACCGAAGCCTTGATCGGCCAGCTGATGAAGCCGTCGCACTATGCGCGCGGCTTCCACGCGACGGCTACCGTGGGCACGTTCGGCGCCGCGGCAGCCGTCGCACACCTGCTACGGCTCGATGACAACCAGTGGGCGCATGCGTTCGGCATTGCCGGGTCGCGCGCGGCCGGTCTCAAGTCGATGTTCGGGACGATGACAAAGCCCCTACAGGTGGGCTCTGCCGCCGAAAACGGCTTGAGAGCCGCGACTCTCGCTGCTCGCGGGGTCACGGCACACACCGACGTTCTGGGCGCGACGCAGGGCTTCCTCGACACGCAATCCGATGGCGGCGGCACCTCGGAGGCCTGGACCTGGACCGAACTAGCTATCACCGAGGTCCTGTTCAAGTATCACGCTGCATGCTATTTGACGCACTCGGCGATCGAGGGCGCGTTGTCGCTGCGCGAGTCCGGGGTGAAACCAGAAGTCATCGATTCGATCACTGTGCTCGTCCCGGCGGGACACCTTCGGGTGTGCAATATTGGGGAGCCTTCCACACCGCTCGAGGGGAAATTCAGCCTGCGGTTCACCACGGCCATGGCGTTTGTGACGGGCGACCTCAGCGAACAGGCCTTCTCGCCGGTGTCGCTGATCAACCCGCAGGTGGTGGCTCTGCGTGATCGAGTCCAGGTCGACGCTCGCACCGACAGCGACAGTCGGTCCTCCATCGTGCGGGTCATTCTCGCCGATGGATCCGAGCGCGTCGCAGAAGTAAACGTCAACCAATCGACGCCCGCGCGTCACTTGGCTCGGCGCTGGGACACCCTCGTCACCAAATTCCACTCGCTCGTCGACCCTGTGATGGGTCGAGCTGCCGCAGACCGCATCGTGGAAGATGTCGCCCGCCTCCCCTCAGCTGAAAGCCTTGAATCCCTGCTAAATGCTCTGTCTGCACGTACGCGGTAAGTGTGCGACATCGCGGAGCAGCCCTGCCGGATCGGTTTATCTGAAGGAGAAGACACACACGATGCCAGACACCAGCAATGTTCGACCCACCGAAAAGGCGCGAATACTCAGTTTCGCGCTCCAATGGCAACACGACGGCGGTGGTTCCAACGAGGATATCTACGTAAACTTCGGACTCTCCCCCAGGCAGTACTTCATGCGCCTGCTCAGGATTCTCCGCGGCCCCACCGAGCTGGAGATCAGAGTGATCTCAGAACTCAACGAGCTCTGCGCCAGTCGCCTCGGCACCGAACTAGCCTGCCACGACAACACAGGTCGACCTCGCGCGGAGGAGTAGTCGCACCTTCCTATTCCGTGGCGCTGTCGAGCACGGGCACCAGGACCGTCATCGCCGGAGCGTTGCCGATGGCGTCTCGCCGAACTTCTCTCGGTACTGCACGGAGAAGCGCCCGAGATGCAGGAATCCGCACCTGCCCGCCGCATCGGAGACCGTCGTGGTCGACGGATCTGCCTCCAGTAGCAGGGCGTGAACAGCTTTCATACGGACTTCCCGGAGATACCCCATCGGCGTGGTGCCGTAGTACCTCTTGAAACCGTCTTGCAGCGCCCGGACGCTGATGCCCGTAGCCGATGCGACATCCTCGACAGTGAGCAGCTCGTCCGCGTGATGTTCGAGTATTTCGACTGCACGGCGAATCGTTCGAGGCGCCACCGGCACTGGCCGCTGCAATGCCTCTGTGTAGTTGTTGGGTTGCGCCACAATAAGTTGACTGAGCAAAAGCCGTTCGAACTCTTTCATCACGATCGGCTCGTTCGGCAGGGTGCCACCATTTTCCATCTCGCCCCGCAGAAGGTCGAGCACGCCACGCCAGGAGCGAATTCCCGGTTGCTCCAGCTCCATTCGAACGTCGAACCGCAGTGGCTCGCGAAGCGAGGCACCGAGCGCCTCTTGCACTTGCCGCTCCAGACTCTGGCGATCGATCCGAACGATCAGCTGCCGGTTCCCCTTGTGCCATTCCATGGTCGTCGACCCTCCCGGCTGGAGAATAGACGCGACAGTTGGCGTCGACTCGAATGTTTCAGATCCCCAATGAATTTCAGCCACTCCCGAGAGGGGAATCTGAACGAGGTAGAAGTCGTCGAGATCGCTCGGGCGAATCCGCATGCCGGTGCCGTAGTCCAAATAGTGCAGGCCTATGGTTCCGGCGGTCGCTGAATGGAACCTGACGGACGCTGCGCCGTCGCCGTCTGTGGGTTCGAGCGTGTGACGACAGAAGGCGGATCCGACCACCGAGCGAACCTGGTCCAGATCGACGGTGTGGACCTGCTCGAACTGGGCAAAGGGCAGCGCTGCCCTGTCCGCAGTCACTGTCGGGTCCATCGCCATCCCAGCCTTCCATTGTGCTCGAAATAGCGGCGCCGGAACGATCGTCACCATCTCTACCTATTGATCGTACCCCGGGATTTCGTCTTCACCCCAGGGTCCGATCAGGGCACCTTCTGGTTCGGCGAGCGGTCCGCCCCCTCCGTTGAAGGTGACCGGCTGCTGCGGTGCGGTGTTGACGTTGAGGGAGAAGATGTCGAAGCGATTGTAGTGACCGATGATGTCGTGCATCTGCTTCGGCGCGATGCAGCGAGCCAGGTCGATCTCGCCGTAGACGATTCCTTCCTTGTCCACCAGGGGTTCGGAGACGGGGCGCCCGTCGGGTCCGAAGATCCCGGACAAGGCGCTGCGCTCGCGCCGCAGCATCTGCGCTGCTTCCTCGTCGTCCCCGGCGACGATGTCGATGATCTCCTCGGAGACGGTCGAGCAGGAGACGACCGAGAACAGTTTGCCCTCGAAGGCGTGTGCGGCGGTACGAATGGCGATGGCGTCGGCCATGTCGTAGTCCTTCGGCGCCACCGGCAGCGAGATGTAGTTGGCGACGTGTACGAGCTCCCCCTGCGCCAGGAGTGCGAAGCGGGCGAGGGTGTTCGTGTTCTCCCCGCACGCCAGGACGCCGAGTGGACCGACCTCGGTGTTGTGCACGCGCAGGGTGGATCCGTCGCCGTTGGTCCAGGTGAGCTTCTCCGCCCAAGTGGGGACCAGTTTCCGGTGTACGGCGATCAGGGAACCGTCGGGCCCGATCGTGAGGACGCTGTTGTACAACACTCCCAGGCTGTGGCGGCCGCGTTCGTTGACGCCGATCACGACCGTGGTCTTGGTGGCGGCCGCCGCGGCACGAAGGGTGTCCAGATGCCGGCCGGGTATGTCGATCGCGGCGCGATAGAGCCGTTCGAACCACTCCCCTCCCTTGACCGGGTTCATCGTCCAGTTCCAGTACGGATAGCCGGGGACGAACACCTCGGGGAAGGCAATCAGCGTGGCGCCGGCCGCGGCGGCCTCGTGGATGAGCCCGACCGCCTTCTCCACGGTGGCGTCCGGGTCGAGGTACACCGGAGACGCCTGCACGGCTGCAGCGGTGAAACGTGGGAAGGTGTCCATCAGCGTGCCGCCTCGGTCATGGTGCCGGCATTTGGGCGCCAGCGTTGGTGGATGTTGGGCTCCGCCTCCCCGAACAGGGCCAGCTGGGGCCGCGCCCGTCCGGTTGTGGGCGGCCTCGCCGATCCGGCCGCGTAGAGAGCCGGCCATTGGCCACCGGCGCCGCGGTAGCCGATCTCGGCAGCGGCGTGCAAGGTCCACGAGGGGTTGTGCAGGTGCGCGCGGCCGATCCCGATGAGGTCGGCGCGACCGGCCAGCAGGATCGAGTTGGCGTCGTCGTCGGAGGAAATGGCGCCGACCGCGATCGTGCAGATACCGACGTCGGCGCGGATGCGCTCGGCGAAGGGGGTCTGGTAGCCACGCCCGTACTCGGGGCGCTCCTCGGCCACGACCTCGCCGCTGGAGACGTCGATGGCGTCGACACCGTGTTCGGCAAACGCCCGCGCGATGGCGACGGCGTCGTCGATGGTGGTGCCGCCCGGGTACCAGTCGACGGCCGAGATCCGCACCAGGAGGGCCTTGCCCTTGGGCCAATCTGCCCGGACCGCGTCGATGACCTGCAGCGGGAAGCGGAGGCGGTTCCGCAGGCTTCCGCCGAAGTCGTCGGTGCGCTTGTTTGTCAGCGGCGACAGGAAGGTCGAGAGGAGGAACCCGTGCCCGGCCTGAATTTCGAGCACATCGAATCCGGCCGTGTCGGCGGCCCGGGCGGCTCGGGCGAAGTCCTCGACAATGCCGTTCAGCTCGGAGCGGTCGAGTTCGCGGGGCGCGGGGAGGTCACCGAAAGCGATCGCGGACGGGCCGACGGTCTCCCAGCCCTTGTCACCGAGGGAGGTACCGAGGGTGCCGGCGGTGGGAACGGTGGTCGCACCCTTGCGTCCGGAATGGTTGAGCTGGACGCCGATGGCCGCGGTGGTGTTGTTGTGGACCAGATTGGTGATCCGACGGTAGGCGAAGATTTGTTCGGGGGCGTACAGGCCGGCACACGCGGGGGTGACGCGTCCGGCAGCGCTGACGGCCGTCATGCCGGTCATCACCAGACCGGCGCCGCCGAGTGCCGCGCCGGCCAGGCGTGCGAGTTCCGGGTCGCCGACAATCCCGTCCGTGGCGGAGTAGGTGGCCACGGGTGCGGCGACGATGCGGTTCTTCAGCCGGGTGTTCGCGATGCGGTAGGGCTCGAACATCGGACGGGGCGGCTGTTCGGTGGAGTCCGGTGACTGCGCCCAGTGGTACCAGTCGTTGAGGGTGTCGATGTATTCCGGATCGCGATCGCGCAGGTTGTCGTAGGTGACGCGGCGGCTGCGGGTGAGGAGGTTGAACCCGAACTGCGGAGGTGCCTGACCGACGGAGTGCTCGATCGACTCGAACCACTCCAGGCTGGCCTGCGCCGCGCGTTGGGTGGATTCGACGACGGGCCGACGTTCCTGCTCGTAGCGGAGCAAGGCCTGTGCGACGTCCCGGTCGTCGACGGTCAGGCTCGCCGCCAGAGCGAGGGAATCCTCCATGGCGAGCTTGGTTCCCGAGCCGATGGAAAAGTGCGCGGTGTGCGCGGCATCGCCGAGGAGGACGATGTTGCCGTCGCGCCACGACGTGTTGCGGACCGTCGTGAACTGGATCCAGCGAGAATTGTTGGTCAGCAGTTGATGACCCTCGAGGTGATCACCGAGCAGGCTGGCGCACAGCTCGACGCTCTTCGCATCACTGTGCCCCAGGGCGAACTCTTGGGCGGCGAACGCGTCGAATCCCGCGTTACGCCAGCTCTTCTCGCTCATCTCGACGATGAAGGTGCTGCGCTCGCTGCTGAACGGATAGGCATGCACCTGTATCGGGCCGAATTCTGTCTCCGCGACGATGAAGGTGAACGCGTCGAAGACCTTGTCGGTGGCCAGCCACATGTAGCGGCAGTTCCGGACATCGAGGTTGGGGCCATATGCTTCGGGGCTCGACTTACGAGTGAACGAGTTGACTCCGTCGGCGGCCACCACGAGGTCGTGCGTGCGGGCGAGATGTTCCGCGGCGGGAGCGATGGTGTCGTACCGCACGTCGACACCGAGTTGCGCGCACCGCGTCTGCAGAATGTTGAGCAGGGTCCGCCGCTCGATTGCCGCGAAGCCGTGCCCGCCGGATGTCAGGACCTCACCGCGGTAGTGGATGTCGATGTCGGTCCAGCGGGCGAACTGTGCTTCCATGTCTGCGAAGATCTTCGGATCGGCCGCGGTGATCCCATCGAGGGTTTCATCCGAGAACACAACGCCGAAGCCGAAGGTCGTGTCCGCGGCGTTACGTTCGAAGACCGTGATTTCCCTTCGCGGATCCAACTGCTTGGCCAGAGCGGCGAAGTACAAACCGCCCGGGCCGCCACCGATGACGGCGATTTTCAACGACGGCAGGCCGTCGTCGACTCGCGCCGAGCTCACTGTTGCTTCTTGACTGGTCACTTGGTCACCACTGCTTCCTGGGTACGAATCGGGTCGAATGCGTCGAGGACGGGTTGCGGCCACGGCGTCGACGTCGGCGACTCCGGGGTGGCGTGGGCGACGATGAGGGTCCCGTCGGCTGCCACGCCCTCTTTGCCGCGAACCTCGAAGGTGTACGCGAGAGAGGTGTTTCCCAACCGTGCCACCTCGAGGGTCACGGTCACGGTTTCGCCGAACCACAGCCGCGATCGGTAATTGATCTCGTGGCGTACCCGCGGGGTCTGCCCGAACAGCCATGCCAGGCCGTGCTCACGAAGAAGCGCCGCCTCGGCGGCTTCCACGAATCGCGCGATGCACGAATGATGTTGGTGGCCCGCAGCATCGGTGTCGTACCACTCCACCGTCCGCTCGATCGTCACTTTCGCCATCTGTCACTGACCACCTTTCATCAAAGTCGATGACCGAACTTTATAGCGCTCTTGTGACGATCGTCAAGACAGGTGTATATTGGGAATTGCGACGGGCGGTGAATGCTTGCGCAGCACGATCGACATCCACTGAGAACAGGTCGGCCGCACGCGCCCAACGCCATACACATGCGTTGCCGACAAAAGGAGGAACACACATGTCACTCAGTGACGACGTTCTCGGTCGGGCTCGGGTCAAGGACACCGCAGCCTTGGAAGCGTTCTATGACGAACTCGGCAAGCGCGACACGGTGGCGCTATGGACCGTGGCCAACAAGATCGAGCCGTGGTTCCCACAGCCGGCATCGGTGCCCATCCTCTGGCGCTACGAGGACATCCGCCCGTTCGTCATCGACTCGCTCGCGCTGGTCAAGCCGGAAGACGCCGGTCGACGGGTGGTGGCCCTGGTCAATCCCGAACGCAAGGACGTCACCTCCGCGGTCGGGTTGCTGTACACCGGCCTGCAGGGAATGGGCCCCGGCGAGTCGATGACCGCGCATCGCCACATGGCGGCCGCCCTGCGCTTCGTCGTCGAAGGGCAGGGCGCCTGGACCGTGGTGGACGGACAGAAACTGAAGGTCGGGCCCCGTGACTTCGCCATCACCCCCAGCTTCACCTGGCACGAGCACGGCAACGAGGACTCCGACGAGCCGGTCATCTGGCAGGACGGACTCGACATCCCCCTGGTCAATGCCCTCGACGCCGGGTTCTACGAGGTCCACCCGAACCACTACCAAGAGCGGGGCGCGGTGGTCAACTCCTCGCTGCTCACCTACGGCGCCGGCCAATTGCGTCCCGTGGGCTTCGAGGAGGGATGGACCAAGCCCTACTCGCCGCTGTTCGCCTACCCGTGGGAACCCACCTACGCCGCCCTGCAGAACGCGGCGAAAGCGTCGGGGGGATCGCCCTACGACGGCATCCTGCTCGAATACTCGAACCCGCGGACCGGCGGGTCGGTGATGCCGACGCTGAGCGCCCACATCCAGTTGCTGCGAGCCGACCAGCACACCCGCGCCCACCGGCACACCGGATCGGTCGTCTACAACGTGGCCAAAGGCGAAGGCTACTCGGTCATCGCGGGCCGGCGATTCGACTGGAAGCAGGGCGACATCTTCGTCGTGCCCTCCTGGGCGTGGCACGAGCATGCCAACCTCGGCGCCAGCGAGGACGCGGTCCTGTTCTCCTTCAACGACTTCCCCGTCATGCGATCGCTCTCCTTCTGGCGCGAGGAGGCGTACCTGGAGAACGACGGTCACCAGCCGATTCAGTAACTCGCCTCGCACACCACCATCACCAACCCCCAGAACAAGGACCGTTCATGATTCTTCTGACCTTCTCCACCCGTGACAACACCCCCCGGCTCGGCGTCCAGCGCGACGACACGGTCATCGACGTCACCGCCCTGGCACGGAGCACCGGCGCCGAGGTGCCGGCCGAACTGTCGACCCTGATCCACGAGGGCAGTGCGGGTTTCGCCGCACTGACCGCGCTGGTGGCCAGTGACCAGGCGCAGCAGTTCAGCCTTCCGATCGCCGATGTCACGGTGCACGCCCCGCTGCGCCCGGGCAAGATCATCGGCGTCGGCCTCAACTACACCGAACACGTCGCCGAGTCGGCTCGCACCCTCGACACCGACAAGGATCTGCCCCAGCGTCCGGTGTTGTTCAGCAAGCCCGGCACCGCGGTAGTCGGCCCCGGCGAGCCGATCCGCCACAACGCGAACCTCACCAACCAGCTCGACTGGGAATGCGAGGTGGCCGTCGTCATCGGCCGCACCGCGAAGAACGTCTCGGCAGGCGACGCACTCGACTATGTCTTCGGGTACACCATCATCAACGACATCAGCGCCCGGGACCAGCGTCGCGGCGGACAGTGGTTCTTCTCCAAGGGCCAGGATTCGTACGCGCCGCTCGGACCGGTCATTCGCACCGCGGACGACGTCGCCGACCCGCACGCCCTGGACCTGTCCCTGCGCGTGAACGGCGAAGTCAAGCAGAAGTCGAACAGCCGCTACATGCTCTTCACGATCCCCGAGCTGATCGAGGACATCACCTCCGGGATGATCCTCGAGCCCGGAGACGTCATCGCCACCGGCTCCCCCGCCGGCGTCGGCGCCAGCTTCGTGCCCCAGCAGTTCCTCACCCCGGGCGACGTGGTCGAGTGCACCGTCGAATCGATCGGGACATTGAGCAACCCGGTCATCGACGCTCGCTGATACCTGTCCGATCAGAAAGGGAAGCCCGATGAGCAACCGCCCGTACCGTATCGGCCAGATCGTGCCGAGCTCCAACGTGACGATGGAAACGGAAATACCCGCCCTCTTCCGGGCGCGGGAAACCGTCGCCCCCGAGCGATTCACCTTCCACTCGAGCCGCATGCGGATGAAGGAGGTGACCAAGGAGGAACTCGAGGCGATGGACGCCGACTCGACTCGATGCGCAGCCGAACTCTCCGACGCACGAGTCGACGTCCTCGGCTACGCCTGCCTGGTGGCCATCATGAGCATGGGCAAGGGCTACCACTGCGTCTCCGAACAGAAGCTGGCCCAGATCACCCTCGACAACGGCGCCCCCGCGCCCGTGGTCACCAGCGCCGGCGCGCTGGTCTCCGCGCTCGAGGTGCTGGGAGCGAAGAAGATCGCCCTGGTAGCGCCGTACATGAAGCCCCTCACCCAGCTCGTGGTCGAGTACATCCAGGATCAGGGCATCGACGTCGGTGACTACCGGGCGCTGGAGATTCCCAACAATCTCGATGTGGCCGCGCACGATCCGCGCAACCTCGTGCAGATCGCGAAGCAACTCGACTACCAGGACGCCGACGTCATCGTGCTCTCGGCCTGCGTCCAGATGCCGTCACTGCAATCGATCGAGATCGTGGAAAACGAACTCGGCAAACCGGTGATCTCGGCCGCCGTCTCCACCGCACACCAACTGATGCGGGCACTCGATCTGCCTGCCATCGCCCCCGGCGCCGGGGCTCTGCTGTCCGGAGACTATGCCCACGGTCCCTACATCCCGAGTCTGCCGATCGCCGTGAAGTGATCCTTCCGGCCCTCGGCTCGAAGTGACCGACTCGAAGTGACCGTGTGGGCCGCGGCGCGATCCGCCGCGGCCCACACGGACCTTGGACCGCACCCGCGCTGGTGTGATACTGGGTCAGAGGTGGTGAGATGGCTGACCCCGATCCCTTCGCGACACAAGCCGACGCCCCCCACGCGATAGCCGGCGAACTGATCCTGCACGGCTTCGATGAACCCGTGGAGATCGGGCGTGGCGGGTTCGGTGTCGTCTACCGGTGCATGGAGACTGCCCTCGATCGGACGGTCGCGATCAAGGTGCTCTCCGGTGTGGATGACGAAAACCGGAATCGCTTCCTCCGCGAGCAACAGGCCATGGGCCGCCTGTCGGGCCATCCGAACATCGTGACCATCTACCACGCCGGGAGCACACCGCGGGGGCAGCCGTACATCGTGATGGAGTACCACCGCCACGGCTCGCTCGAAGCGATCATTCGTCGCGACGGACCGCTCGGCTGGGAGAAGGCCTTCGATCTAGGCATCAAGATCTCCCGTGCTTTGGGCAGAGCGCATCAGGCGGGGATCCTGCACCGAGATGTCAAACCCTCGAATATCCTGCTCACCGACTACGACGAACCCCAACTCACGGACTTCGGCATCGCCCGCATCCACGGTGGTTTCGAGACCGGGACCGGTGTAGTGCTGGGTTCGCCTGCCTTCACCGCACCGGAAGTGTTCACCGGACGGGCACCGACGGTGCAGTCCGATCTCTACAGCCTGGCCGCGACTCTTTTCTGCCTCATCACCGGCCACGCCGCCTTCCAGCGCCGCGACGGTGAACAACTGGTCGCGCATTTTCTTCGAGTAGCCTCCGAACCGGTGCCCGATCTCCGCCAGGCCGGAATCCCGGCGCAGGTGTGCCGTGTCATCGAGCGCGCGATGTCGGAAGACCCGACGCGCCGCCACGTGTCCGCGGACATCCTCGAGCAGGACCTCCGCACAGCTCTACGACGCACCCGCGCCACATCCCCCGATCTTCCGGCGGACGCGGACGTCACGCAGCGCGGGCACCCGGACCTGATCGAGGGTCCTGAAGCTCATGCCGGGCCACCGTCGGTGACCCCGCCACGGTTGTCGACGAAGTACCGGCCACGTACCCAGCCTCGCGCCACGGTGCAGCGGCGCCGCCTGATCGAGGCCCTGCACGCCGGTGGGGATCGGCGGCTCGCGCTGATTCATGCGCCGGCAGGATTCGGCAAGAGCACCCTGGCCGCCCAGTGGCGCGACTTGCTGACCGACTCCGGGGCGCCCGTCGCCTGGCTCAGTATCGACCACGACGACAACAATGTCGTCTGGTTCCTGGCGCACCTCCTCGAAGCGATTGCGTTGGTGAGGCCCGCACTCGCCTGCGATCTCCCACAGGTGCTGCAAGAGCAGGGTGAGCACGCAACCAGATACGTCCTGTCCACACTCGTCGACGAGATCCATGACACGGGCGAGGTGGTCACGGTCGTCCTCGACGACTGGCACCGGGTTTCCGACGCGGCAACCGTCGCGGCAATGGCGACTCTGCTCGACAGCGACTGCCACCACCTGCGCTTCATCGTGACGAGCCGAACACAAGCCGGGCTTCCGCTGAGCCGGTTGCGGGTTCGCGACGAGTTAGTCGAAATAGATTCCACTGCACTGCGGTTCGACCTCCCGGAAGCGCGATCGTTCCTGTCCGACCAAGGAGGACTCGCCCTCACCGCCGACGACATGGCCAATCTTCGCGAGACGACGGACGGATGGGTTGCCGCCCTGCAACTGGCCTCCCTCTCACTACGCGGGCACACCGATCCGGCCACCCTTATCGGGCAACTCTCCGGGCGCCACCACGCGATCGGCGAGTACCTCGCCGAGAACGTCCTCACCTCGCTCGAACCCGAGCTTCTCCACTTCCTGCTCGCAACATCGGTGACCGAACGCATCAGCGGCGGACTCGCGTCGGCGCTGACAGCTAGCAGTGACGCCCAGGCTCGGCTCGAGGAAATCGAGAACCGGGACCTGTTCCTGCGAAGACTCGACGAGGACGGCGAGTGGTTCCGCTTCCACCACCTGTTCGCAGAGTTCTTGCGTCGCCGGCTCGAGCGAGACCAACCGGACATGGTCGGCGAACTCCACCTCCGTGCCTCCCACTGGTTCGGTGAGCACCACCTGCTCAGTGAGGCCGTCGATCACGCCTTGGCATCGGGTAATCCCGACCTGGCGGTGCAGTGGGTGGAACGCGAGGGAATGCGATTGCTCGAACAGTCCCAGATGGCCACGCTCATCGGTTTGATCGACAAGCTCCCACCCCGACAGGTGCTCGCACACCCGGTGTTACAGATTGCGTTGGCCTGGTCGCACGTACTGCTGCATCACCCGGCGCCCTCGGCGCTTCTGGCATTGGACCGCGCGGAAGCAGCGCTGACCCAGCACCCTCACGCAGACGGGGATCAGACCGCCCTGTTGATCGAGGCTTCGTTGGTCAGGGGCGTCGTCGAGTTGTTCGCCGATCATTCCGTCACGCTCGGTGAGCGGATCTCGGACTGTCTCGAACGCCCCGAGACCGTACGGCCGTTCGTGGTGTCGGGGGCAGCGAACGTCGCGTCGTTCGAGGCGATCTACCGGTTCGATTTCGACGCCGCCCGCCGATGGCAGGAGTGGGCGACTCCCTACAACCAGCAAACGTCGGGACCCTTCAGCGTCCTCTACGGATACTGCTTCGCGGGGATCGCCGCACACGAGCAGCTCGACACGACCGCTGCCGAGAAATACTTCCGGATAGCGCTACGGCTGGCGAAACAGTCCGGCGGCGGGCAATCGTACGCAACCCGCGTGGCCGGCGCGATCTTGGGAGACTTGCTGTACGAGCAGGGCCATGTGCCCGAGGCCGAAGTCCTTCTCGACGCCAGCCATACCCTCCGGTCCGAGGGCGGCATCGTCGATTTCATGCTCGCGACGTACGGCACCGGGTCTCGTATCAAGGCGCTGCGCGGAGATCTGGGCGCCGCGTACCAACTTCTCGACGAAGGGGCCGAGATCGCCGCGATGCTGACGTTGCCGCGCCTGACCGCCCGCATCCGGAACGAGCGAATACGGCTGGCGCTGGCCGATCCTTCGATTTTCGACGAGCATCCGCGATGGGCACAGACAGTTCCCCGCGACAGCGACGACCCCGCCTCACACACAAGCGGGATCGACCTGATCACGCAAGAGCTGCATGAAGACTCCGACATTCGGCTCCTGCTCCACGCTGCCTCGCCGACGAATCAGGAAGCAACGGCGACCGCGTGCCATCGGTCGCAGGCGATGCTCGAGCGTATCTCCCGGCAGTCGCGGCCGAAAGCGCTCCTGAGGGTCCGGCTTCTGCACTGCACGTGCTTGTTCGCGGCCGGCCGTACGTCGGAGGCGAAGGAGTGCGTGATACCGGCTCTGGCCCTGTGTGCCGACCGCGAACTCCCCCGCGTCGTGCTCGACGCAGGACCAGCTGTGGCCGAGGTGGTGGCCTCGCTCGAGTCCGATCTGCAGCTCGGCAGGTGGCAGCCACAATGGGAACGAGTCCCGAGTTCATTTCTCACTCGGTTGACAGACGACTTCGGGTCCAGCAGCCACCGCGCGTAGGGCCGCTACGCGATCGGCTTGCCCTCGCTGCTCGCCCAGCTGGGCATGAGTCCGTTCGAGGGAAGCGTTTTGTCGAGAACTTTCTTACCCTGTGCGGTCCCGGCAACGGGAAGCCCCGTCGGATCGAGCAGCCCGATCTGCACCAGTACACCCGCCTGATCCCAGTAGATGTGCTCGTTGTACAGCTTGTCTCCACGCAGGGTGACGACAGCAACCAACGGAATTTCGACGTATCGTCCGGTCGGCGCGACACCGGGAAGCATCCAGTCGATCTCGCGGTCGTGCGTGAAGCAGAACAACTGCTCTTCGACGATCCGATCGGCTCCGACGGTGCGAGAAATCGGAATCGTCCTGGTGTCGTCAGGGTTGTTGTGCACGAAATGGTGGGCGTAGAACCGCGCGAGGTCGTTCTGTCCGACGCCACCGGTCAGCGTCGGAACGTGGTTGACATAGGGTTCGTCGACCATCGTGGCCATGGTGGCCGGGACATCGCGGGCCTCGAACTCGTAATAGATGTGCCGGTCCCAGAGTGCGGACAGATCGTGTCGGGGTCCGATAGTGGTACGCAGAACCTCGAGGGTGCGCGAGTAAGCGATTCCGGCGGAGAGGGGTTCGTAAACCTCGCGGCCGTGGGTGGCGAAGGCATGATCGACGCCGGCGTAGTCGTAGATACGCACCCGATCGTTATCGCCGAACGCCTTCCGGATGGAATTGCGGGCATCCTCGGGGCAGTAGGAGTCGTGCTCAGCCAGGTGGAAGACCATGGAAACGGTCAGCTCGGTCGCTTCATCGAGGTGGTCGTGGACACCGACACCGTAATAGCTGATGGCGCAGTCGACGTCGAGCCGAACCGCGGACAGGTATGCGAGCAGCCCGCCGAGGCAGTATCCGATGAGGCCGATGCCGCCGACGTGAGTGGTCAGGCCACGCAGGGCCGTGACGGTGTCACCGATGTCCGTGACGGCCAGGTCCTCGTCGAGTGCGTCCCGCAATTCGAGCCCCCGGGTGAACCCGGCATGGTCGTAGCCGAGTTCCTGACGGGCACCCGAGCGCCAGAAGAGATCCGGGACAAGGACCACGTACCCTTCCTCTGCATAGCGGTCGGCCATGTCCCGCATGTAGTCATTGATCCCGAAGATTTCCTGTAAGAGAATCAGTCCCGGGCCGGAGCCCTGTGCCGGTTCGGCAAGATACGCGGCGAACGACTCACCGGAGCCCTTGGCGATTTCGATGTACTTACCCATTGAGTGGTGTCGCTTTCGGTAGAGAAGCAGCGGCGGTCAGAAGTCGGGATGCTTGGTCACCAAGCGGTAGGACCCCGAGTGGAAGACCAGAGGCTCTCCGGGGTCCGCATCATATTGTTCGATCTCACCGAGGAAGATGATGTGGTCCCCGGCCTCTACTCGCTGGACCGTCCGGCACTGGAAATGCGCGATGGCGTCATCGATCAGGGGAACGCCGGCAATTCCTTCGGTGGTCGCCACACCGGCGAACTTGTCCTCGGCCGGCGTCGAGAATTGCCGGGACAGATCGTGTTGGTTTGCCGCGAGGACGTTGACAGTGAAATGCGTGGCCGCCGTGAGGTCAGGGAGGCTCGGCGCCTTGCTCGCCGGACACCACGACACCAAGGGCGGATCCATCGACACCGAGGTGAACGAGTTCGCCGTGACACCGACCTTCCGACCGTCCGGGGCCCGCGCGGTAATCACCGTTACCCCCGTGGCGTACTGGCCGAGAGCACGCCGTAGGTCACGGGGATCGAACTGAGCCTGCTCGGCGGCCCGCGCGGTCTCGATCACACGCTGTGCCTCGGCGGCGTCGAACCACCAGTTGTGCACGGTACGTGGATCATCGAAGCCTGCGGCGATGGCCGACGCCAGGGTCGGCGAGTCCTGCGCCGCCGCGAACAACCCGAGGACCGGGTCGGACGGTCCACGAAGCAGGCTGTTGGTCCACGACACCGCCCATTGCGCCCAGCCGCGCCAGAACTTGTCGAACGTGCGTTGCATCCACTGCGCGTCGAACGGTTGATCACCCCGGTTCACGATCGCATCGAGGTACACAGCGACCGCGTGGGCAGCGTTGTTGCTGCCCTGACCCGTGAGCGGATCATTGAGGACAACAGCGTCAGCCATGCCGAGCACGACGTTGCCCGAGGCAAGTTCGGCTACCGGGCGCCGGACCGTCGGTGTAAGTCGGCCGCGCAATACTCCGGCCTCATCGGTGAGAGCGATGTCTCCGGTCCTGGCGAATTCCGCAGGGAAGTGCTCTGCCAGCACCTCCTTGGCGCGCTCGAGATGCGCCTGCGGAGTGTGGACATCGTCCCAGCAATCCATCGGTCCACCCGGGACGCCTTCGAACACCATCACATGACAGGGGCCGGTGGTGGTCAGCGCCGGAAGGACGAAGTACTCCCCGACCCCGGGGACGATGTTCAGTGAGAGATCGGCACCGGCGGGGTGTTCGGCAAGGCCGCTCACGTACGCCAGTGACAATGCCCGCTGCGGCCGGTTGTACGGCGATTTCACCGAATCCGGGGGGAAGAGTCGTCCGAGGTCGCCCTTGCCGCTCGAGATGATGACCAGGTCGTGGCTCTGGGCAAGATTTTCGATGTCCCCGGGGCTCGCCGCCTTGATGATCAGATCGCCACCGAGTTCCACGAACTCGTCGACCCAATCCGCACACTTGACGCGCTGGTCGACCGACTGCGCGAAACCGATCAAGGGTGTCGTTACCGTGATCTCGTTGCTGTCATGGGTTTTCGAGACAGTGAGCGCCATCGTGTCGATGTGCGGGCACCGCTCCTCCCAGCGGTCGAGCCCGAGATCCCGCTCGATCTGCAGTGCCGAGTCGAACATGCACTGGCTGGACATGACGGGACCGATCCGGACCTCGTCGGGCGTTCGGTCGGTCACCAGGGTGACGCGGAAGTCACGTGTGAGTAAGGCGAGCGCCAGTAGCGCCCCGGACTGTCCGGCTCCGACGATAGCAATGCTGCGCATGACTGACGGCTTCCAATCGTTGATTCGGGGGCGAATGCTAGTTCGCGACGTCGGTGAGGTACTGGGCGGCGGCTTCGGGTGTCATGAACCAGTGGAAGAAGTCACGCGGATCGTCGAATCCGTTGGCAAACCGGCGAGCGATTCGCGGCTCGGTGGCAGCGGCGCTGAGCAGTGTCAGCACATGCTCCGGCGGCGGGCTGAGTAGCGCATTCGTCCACGACGCCACGTATTGTGCGTAATCCCAATACCGTTCGAAGGTGTTGGTCATGAATGCGGTGTCGAAGGGTCGGTCGCCCTGCTCGATGATGCTGGCAAGGTAGGAGGCCGCGCACTTGCTCGCGTTGTTCGAGCCCTGGCCGGTGAGCGGATCGTTGAGGACCACCACGTCGGCAAGCCCGAGGATATTCGCACCCGAAGGTAAGACGCCGATCGGCTTGCGAACCGTGGGTGGGAATCGACCCGCGAGGATCCCGTTGTCATCGGTGAGGGTGATGTCGGCGCAGCGCTCGGCCTCCCAGGGGACGAACGTCTCGACCACCCACTTGGACTTTGCCAGATGCTCCTCGGGGGTCGTCACATCCGCCCAGCAGTCCATCGGTCCACCCGGGATGCCCTCCATCACCATGATTTCGCACGGTCCACTGGTGGTGAGCGCAGGGAAGGCGAAATACTCACCGACACCCGGAATCATGTTGAACGCCACCGCGGAATGTTCCTCCCGCGGCACCATTCCGTTGACGTAAGTCAGCGCCAGGGCACGCTGTGGGCGGTCGAAGACCGACCGTGTGGCGTCCCGCTCGAACATCTTCGCGATCTCGCCCTTGCCTGCGGCGAGAATCACCAGATCGGAGTCGGCAGCGAACTCTTCGAGGTCACCGATCCCGGCATCCTGGATCACCAGCTTGCCGCCGCGTAATTCGAATTCCTCGAGCCACTTGGGCATCTTCACGCGCTGATCGACCGACTGGGCGGAGAGGTCGAGGCGCGATGCCCAGGAGAAGGCCTGGCTTCCGTTGTCGGCGACAGTGAACGAGATGCCCTCGACCGAGGGGCATTCATCGCTCCAGAGGTCCAGTCCGACGGCGCGCTCACGCGCGAGGGCCCCGCCGAACATGCACTGACTGGACATGACCTTGCCCTCACGGATCTGCTCTGGAGTCCGGTTGGATACGACGGTCACGTCGTACCCGGCGTCGACCAGACCTATGGCGAGCTGAAGTCCTGCCTGGCCGGCTCCAACGATGGTGATTTTGCGCATGGGAAAGAAAGTCCTTTGTGTCGACGGTTATCGGGCGAGAAGCGGAATGGCCGGGGTTGCCTGTTCGGGCCCCATCGCGGAGTAGCCTCCGTCGATGGCCCAGTCGGCTCCGGTGACGAAGGCGGCGCGGGGCGAACACAGGTACGCGATCACGTCGCCCACCTCGGTGGGGTCTCCGACTCGGCCGGCGAGGTGGAACTGCCCGGCTACCCGGTCGGTCTTGGCCCGGTCCGACCCCGAGAGCTCATCCATCACCTTCGACCAGATCCAGCCCGGACTCACCGAGTTGACGCGAATGTTGTCGCCGGCAAGGTCCATCGCCATGTTCCGGGTCAGTTGCACCACGGCTGCCTTGGAGACGGGGTACAGCCATCGCCCGGTTTGGGCGACCTTCGAGGAGATGGAACCGAAGTTCACGATGGCGCCACCGCCCTGCGCGGCCATGTGCGGGCGGACCGCTGCGGCGAACATGGCGGCGCTCACGACGTTCACATCGAGAGCGGTGGTCCATTGGGTGCGGCTGGACTCGGCGCCGTCGTCGATGTAGGTACACGCCAGGTTCACCAAAAAGTCGATGGAGCCGAAAGTGTCGAGGGTGGTAGCCACGCAGGCCTCGATCGCCCCGTCGTCGGTGATGTCGGTCTCGCTGAACAGAGCATTCTTCTTGCCGTCGACAGCGATCTTGCCACCGTCCCGGTCGATGTCGGCGACAACGACGTTGACACCACTCTCGTGCAGAGAGTCGACGACGCCGCGCCCGATCTTGGTGGCGCCGCCGGTGATGATGGCCGTCTTGCCGTCGATCCCGAGATAGTCGCTCATGGTCTAGATCTCCTGACTTCGCTCACTATGTGATCTGCAACACTAGGAACATTTCGGGTGATGATCTATCCGCTGAACGCGTGGACTGTGCAGATTGCGCTCACTTTGATTCCGCCGAGTTTCTCGCCGGCAATGCCGAATTCGGGCGCGACTAGCGCGTGGCCCGTCGGAACTCCCGCAGCCGGTAGCGCTGGATCTTGCCGTTCGGGGTGCGCGGCAAATGGGCGAGGAAATCGATACTGCGAGGGTACTTGTACGGTGCCAGCTGATTTCTGACGAAGTCCTGGAGTTCGCGGACCTTGGTGTCGCTGCCCACGGTGTCCGAGATCAGTACGACTGCCGCGTGGACGATCATTCCCCGATCGGGGTCGGGCAGACCCACGACCGCGCATTCCTTCACGTCGGGGTGCCGGCCCAGCGCTTCTTCGACCTCCGGGCCGGCGATGTTGTAGCCGGACGAGACGATCATGTCGTCACTACGTGCCTGGTACCAGAAGTAGCCGTCGGAGTCGCGAATATACGTATCTCCGGTGATGTTCCACCCGTTCTGGACGTACTGGTGCTGGCGGTCGTCGGCAAGATATCGGCAACCGGTCGGGCCGGTCACCGCCAAACGTCCCGGTGTGCCGTCGGGAACGGGCTGTCCGTCGTCGTCGAGTACCGCTGCGGTATAACCCGGTACGGCCTTCCCGGTGGCCCCGGGTCGGATGTCGTCGTCACTGGCCGCGATGAAGACATGCAGCATTTCGGTGGCACCGATGCCGTTGATGATGCGAATGCCGGTCTCCTCGTGGAACTCTTCCCACACCGCTGCCGGCAGATGCTCGCCCGCAGACACGCAGCGACGAACCGAGGCGAGACTCTGCGCCTTGTTCTCGCGGAGAATTGCCCGGTACGCGGTGGGGGCGGTGAACAACACCGACACTGCGTGTTCTCGCACCGCGTCGGCCAGCTCACTCGGAGTTGTCTTCTCGAGTAGTAACGTCGCGGCGCCCACCCGCAGCGGGAAGGCCACCAGACCGCACAGCCCGAAGGTGAACGCCAGTGGTGGCGTTCCCGTGAAGACGTCCGAGGAAGTCGGCCGGAGTATCCGTGCCGAGAAGGTGTCCGCAACGGCAAGGATGTCGCGGTGGAAGTGCATCGTCGCTTTCGGAGTACCGGTGGTTCCGGATGTGGTGGCCAGCAGAACGACATCGTCGGCCGCGGTGGCGACGTTGGTGAAGCGCCCGGATTTGGCGGCGGTGCGGGCGATGAGGTCGGTGGGTTCGTTACTTCCGTAGAACAGAGCGCCGATCTGGCCGGTCTCGATCAGGTCGGCGGCGAACCGGTGATCACACAGCGCGAGCGAGGGTGTGGTGAGGTCGATAATTTTGCTCAGTTCACCGCTGCGAAGCAGCGGCATGGTCGTCACGGCAACGCCGCCTGCCTTCACCACCCCGAACCAGCAAGCCACCAACCATGGGTTGTTCGGCCCGCGGAGCAATACGCGGTTGCCCGGTACCAGCCCGAAGTCATCGGTGAGTATCTGGGCGATCTGGTTGGCGCGGCGCAAAAGTTGCCCGTAGGTCCAGTTTTCGGACGGCGAGAGCAGCGCTGGGCGATCTCCGCCCAAGGCGGCGACCTGGTCGTCGAGAAGTGAAGATGCGCAGTTCAGGCGGTCCGGGTACCGCAACTCCGGGAGGGTGAATTCGAAGTTCGGCCACAGATTTTCCGGGGGGAGGTTGTCGCGGCAGAACGAGTCCAGGTGCGCCGACGGAGACAGCGTCATAGATGGCCTTCCCACTATAGATATGAACGTCGCAAGCGTATGCACTGATTGTTACGCTCGTCAACGATACGAAATATTGCAAGTACCGCCTGCTGGCCACCTGATGCTTCGTGGCCGCGACGATGGCTATGGTGTATCCATGACGACGGAGAGCTTCGCCGACGACTTGGCCATCGAACGATCGAACGAGCTGCAACCGCGCGAATTGATAGTGACGATCTTCGGGCTCTACGCGCGGGCCGAGTCGAACTGGTTGTCGGTGGCCTCCGTGGTCCGGCTGATGTCCCATCTCGGTGTGGACGGAGCCGCGGTTCGCTCGTCGATTTCACGGCTCAAGCGACGCGAAACGTTGGAAGCCCATCGTCACGACGGCGCCGCGGGCTATTCGCTGTCCAAGCAGACTCTGGATGCACTCGCCGAGGGCGATGTCAGGATCTTCGATCGCAAGCGCGCCGAGATCGAAGACGGCTGGTTGATGGTGGTCTTCTCCATCCCCGAATCAGAACGGGACAAGCGGCACATTCTCCGAACGTTCCTGACCCGTCTCGGCTTCGGCACCACCGCGCCGGGGGTATGGATCGCACCGGGAAGCCTCGTGCGCGAGACCAGGGAAACGCTGGAACGGCGAGGACTCAGCGAATACGTCGACATGTACAGCGCGGAACACCTCGGTTTCGGCGATCTCCGCACGAAGGTGCGCACGTGGTGGGATCTCGACGCACTCACTACCCTCTATGCCGCATTTCTCGACAAGTATCGTCCGGTCCTCGAACGGTCGAGCGCCGGAACACTCACCCCGCGAGACGCGTTTGCCGAGTACGTGCCCATGCTCACCGAGTGGCGGCGGCTGCCCTACCTCGATCCCGGCCTCCCTCTTCCGCTCCTTCCACCGGGATGGAACGGTGTCACGGCCGGCCGGCTCTTCGACGAACTGAACGACGCCCTCAGCGGACCGGCCAGAGAACACGCGATGCGGGTCATCCACCAGCCCTGACCGTTACCCGCGGCCGGAAGCCGTGGCCTCCAGTTGCTGGACGAGGCTGTCCCCCAGCTTCATGGTCGCCAGCTTGGCGTCCAGTCGGGCTCCGTCTTCGTCGGCGAGCGCGGACTCACGGAGCTCTGCCAGCGACGTGACCGCTCCGGGTGAGCCGACCAATGCGTGGGCCGCGGACATCAACTTGCCGAAGCTGTCGCCGCCGTGCTCATACGTGGCGCCGTAACCCTTGAGGACACGCTGGCATTCGACGATCTCACGTCCGAGGTCGGCATCGACTGCTGCAGCCCGCAGAGCGTGGTCGATCCACTCCTCGATGGCCGCCTGCTCCCGAACGAACCGCAGTGACCGCGGGCGGAGGGGCCGCAACCGCGCCATGGTGCTCAACATCGTGTAACCGTGCACCGAACTCGTGTTCAGGATCATCCCCTTGTGAGTGATCGCGCCGACCAACCGCTGGAACCACTTCGAACGGTGCATGCGGGCCCCCAGTCGGGAGGGCATCGTGTCGGTGATCTCGTCGATCTGCGGGTGGAGGTATTCACGAACCTGCATCAGTTGGTGGCGTTCCGCCCGCGCCTCGGTGCGGATCCGCTCCATCCGCGCCTGCCGCGTCTTCTGCAGCGCGACCTGGATCGTGTCTTGGTAACACATCCACAACCCGATGTGCCGGGCCGCTTCGGTGGTCAGCCGAGCCGCTCCGGCTGTGTCCGGATCAACTTCGGCAAAGCGCATGACCCGGGAGAGATAGCGCTCGGCGTAGTCCAGATTCTGGTACACCGCGGTGCGGACCAGTCCGTGCAGAATCATCGACCGCGCCGCGGGAGGGAGATCCAGGACTCGCGCGGCGAGCGGCCGCAGGGCCGGCCCGACCAGTGCGAACGGATCTGTCGCCGCGACCGTTCTGCGCCGTGCCTCTTCCTCCGCTTTGCGATCCTCCGGGGTCACCGGTCGCGGTCCGATCGAGATGGGAATCGGATTCGACTTCCGTGCGGGGCGTGGCTTCTGCTGCTGCACCGCAGCGTCGAAGCCCGCAGAGAAGGCCTTCAGTGAGGATTCGACGCCCTTTCCGAAGGCGTGGATCGGCGCCTCGAACTGGTCCCTGGTGAACGGAAGGGTCCCGGAGCCGGCGAGCGCGCCGAACAGTGCGGCGCTGATGACGCTGCGACTCTGTTCTGCCATCTCCATGAAGTCGGCGGCGATCAGTCGCTTCGAGGCCCGCTGGGCCGCCGCGACGAGTTCGGAGCTGTCGGCGCGACCGTCACCGAGGGCCATCTTTTCGTCGATGGAGTACACGCGATTGGTGGAGGTGATCAAGGTCGTTCGATCGGGTGTGACGAACCCACGCTGGACGGCCCGGCCGCATTCCATCAATTCCGAGGCGATCAGGACATCCACCTCGCCGGGACTCGGAAACACGCTGAGCACTGGTTCGATTCGGGCGTCAGCTGCCGACGACGGATTCGGCTCGTCGCCAGGCGGGAAGATCTCGACGTAGTAGACCGTCGCACCGGTGCGCTGGGCGACACCGGCGACGGAGGTGTTCTGCGCGTAGTGGCCGGCGTTCTCGGCGACGGCGACGATCCAGTCGGCGAGCACGCCGCCGCCTTCGCCGCCCAGGGCGACGATCGCCAGAGTGATCGGACGTTGACCGTTGTACCAGTTGGACATCAGGCTGCCTCGAATTGTGCGGCGCGGCGTTCGATGCCGCGGGATGCGATCTTGATCCACCACGAGCGGACGTTCGCAAGGAGCTGTTCGCGTCGGGTGGGGTTGTCGATGACGTCGGTGCGGTAGAAGGACGGGCACAGCACCGCGGCGTGGGCATTTTCCCCGCACACTCCACAGCCGACGCAGCTGTCGAGGACCTCGGCGATCGGGTCGGTGCGCATCGGATCCGGATTGGGTGCAATCGTCAACGACGGGCAGCCGGAGATCCGGATGCAGGCGTGGTCGCCGGTGCAGGTGTCGGGGTCGACCCCGAACCGCTCGCGCACCACCCGCTTACCGGCAGCCAGCGCTGCGCTTCTGTCGCGCTTGACGCGGCGCTGGGCATTGAGTTGGCACTCGCTCTGCATGACGAGCACCTTGGGTCCCGACTCCTCTGTGGTGAGGGCCTCGACGAACGTGTCACGAACCTTGCCGACGTCGTAGGTGTTCTTGATGGTGCGTGCCCATTTCACGCCGATACCGCGGACGGCCTTCTCGATCGGGTGCTGGGTGGACCGGGTGGGAAGGTCTGCCTGGGAGGACAACACATCCTGCCCACCTGTCGCCGCGGCGTAGGCGTTGTCGACGATGAGGTGGACCTGATCGCTCTTGTTGAAGACGGCGTTGCCGATGCCACTGGTGAGGCCGTTGTGCCAGAAACCGCCGTCACCCATGATCGCGATGCTGCGCCGGTCGGTGTCCTTGGAACTCAAGGCGGAGGCACCGGCTGATCCGAGGCCGTATCCCATCGTCGTGGCTCCGAGGTCGAACGGTGCGTTGACGGCGAAGAGGTGGCAGCCGATGTCGGCGCTGACGTGGTGTTTGCCGGTCTCCCGCTCGGCGAGTTTGAGACCACTGAAGATCGGGCGTTCGGGGCATCCGGTGCACAGTCCCGGCGGCCGCGGCGAGATGACCTCGGACGACACGCGGGGAGCGGTGGGGCTCGTCGGGTCGTCGGGATCACGCAGCAGGGCGGGCTGGTGCGCGACGACGTCCGGGAGGTACCGCTGGAGGAACTCGTTGACGCCGCGGGTGACGACCGTCGAGGTGTATTCGCCGGCGAGCGTCAGCATGTCCTTGCCGTGCAGTGCGGTGGCAATGTCTGCCCGGCGCAGGATCGCGTTGAGGTTCTGCTCGATGTAGTCGGGCTGGCCCTCCTCCAGGAGGAGGACGGCGCGTTTGCCCTGGCAGAACTCGATGATCTCGTCGTCGATGACCGGGTAGGTGACGTTCATGACGTACGTCGGTACCTGGGTGCGCCCGAACGCGTCGGAGCAGCCGAGCAACTCCATCGACCGGTTCAGCGTGTTGTAGAGACCGCCCTGCACGATGATGCCGATGTCGGCTTTGTCGTTCCCGAAAACCTCATTGAGACCGCGGTCCTTGATAAACGTGACCGCTGCAGGCCACCGGTCGTGAATCTTCTCCTTCTCGTGCAGGAAGCTGGCCGGCGGAAGCACGATCCGGTCGATGTCGCGCAACGGATTGTCCAGCGCATCGCTGACTGTCATGGGTGGACGCTTGTTGTCCTTGGCGTCGAACGCCCCGTGCAAGTGGCAGGACCGCAGCCGCAGGTCGAGCATCACTGGGGTGTTGCTCGCCTCGGACAGCTCGAAGCCGACTTCGACCGCGTCGACGATCGCCGAGACGTTGGGCCGGGGATCGAGCAACCACATCTGCGACTTCATCGCGAAGGCGTGGGAACGCTCCTGCATGATGCTCGAGCCCTCGCCGTAGTCCTCGCCGAGGATGACGAGCGCGCCGCCGGTGACGCCACCGCTGGCCAGGTTCGCCAGCGCGTCCGAGGCGACATTCAGGCCGACCGTGGACTTGAAGGTCACCGCACCGCGGAGCGGGTAGTGAACGGACGCCGCCAGCATCGCGGCCGCGGTCGCCTCCGAGGCGCTGTTCTCGAAATAGACCCCGAGCTCGTCGAGGATTTCGTGGGCGTCACCGAGGACATCCATCAGGTGCGAGATCGGTGCACCCTGGTAGCCGCCGACATAGGCCACACCGGACTGCAGCAGAGCCTTGGTGACGGCGAGGATGCCCTCGACGTGCAGGGTGGTGCCGGCGCCGTTGCGGAGTTGTTCGACTTCGGCGGCGAAAGAACGTTCGGCCATTTCTGACTCTTCCTTACTTCTCGACCAGTGCGACCACGCGGGCGGGACTGCCTGATCCGCCGACGATGGGCAGTGGCAGGACCGCGAGCGCGAATCCAGTCGGCGGCAGGCGATCGAGGTTCTGCAGCTGGGTCAGTCCCAGCTTGCCCGCGCCGAGCATGTGGTGGTGGCAGGGGAACGTCGGATCCAGTGCGGCAGCCTGACCGGCGTCGGTGCCGACGGTTTCCACACCCACCCCGACCAGGTCGGTTTCCTCGGCGAACCAGCGTGCACACTCGGCCGTGAAACCTGGTGTATGCGAACCTGTCTCGTCGATGTTGAGGAAGTCGTCGCTGTTCTCCGATCGACTCGACCACCCGGTGCGGTAGAGGAGCCAACCACCGGAGGGGAGGGCACCGTGCGTGCGTTGCCACTGCTCGATGTCGGCGATATCGAGGAGGAAGTCCGGGTTCTCGGCCACCCGGTCGGTGACATCGAGTACGACGGCCGGTGTGATCAGCGAGCGCAACGGCAACTGTGACACATCCAGTCCGTCCTTGCCGGTGATCCAGTGGTTCGGCGCATCGACGTGGGTGCCGGTGTGTTCGCCGGTGTGGATGTTGTTCCAGTACCAGCCCGGTCCCTCCTCGTCGTAGCGACTGATCAACTCCAGGCGAAACGGCAGGGTGTTCTTGAACGGTTCCGGCAAACGCAGCACCGGGGTCTTGTCCGTCAGTGGTGCGGTGAGGTCGATCAATTCGATGCGCTCGCCGGCAATGGACGCGAGAAGGTCGGTGATCACTGGCATGTCAACTCCTAGTTGGCTTTACGCTGCCGCTGCGCGGCAAGTTTGGTGGCCACCAGATGGCCTGAACCGGCGCCCAGTCCGGCTCCGGGATGAGTGGACGCCCCGATGTGCCAGAGCCCGTCCACGCAGGTCCGATGCCGTCCGGCCTCCGGCAGTGGGCGCCACAGGAAGCTCTGATCCAGCTCGGAACTGCCGCCGTAGGGGTCTCCGCCGACGGCATTTTCGTTGTATGCCGCGAGATCGGCCGGCGAGATCACGTCCGTTCCGAGGATCTTCAGACCATGGGTGTGCGCGTCCACGCGATCGATGACGCGCTGGGCGTAGGCCTTGGCCAGTTCCGGGGTCCAACCGTCCGCGGTGTTCAGCTCGCCGGCGGCGTCGCCGAGCGGTTCGTACGGAACTTCCTGCAGTTGCAACCAGAGCGAAGCGGCACCGGACGGAACGCGTGAGGGATCCAGGATGGATTGTTGTCCCACCACGACTGTCGGCTTCCTGGGGAGAAGACCGGCTTCCGCTTCCGCGCGGGCAATACCGGTACTCGCCGATCCATCCGAGATATGAACCAGCGGAACCTCATCGAGTCGGGTATCGCGCCACTTGGGTGATTCGGACAAGGCGATGTGGATCTGCATCTCACCGCGCCCGTACCGGTACCGCCGTGCCTGGGCCCGCAGCGGGGCAGGACTCGCCTCGGGAGGCAGCAACGACCCGTACAAGGCGGTGGGTGTTACCGACGCCAGTACGGCGCGCCGGGCCCGGTAGCGTCGCCCTGCCGTCTCCACGCCGGTCGCACGTCCTCCCTCGACAATGATGCGATCGACGCGGGATCCGGTATGCACCTCGACGCCCAATTCGTCGAGTAGTCCTCTAAAGGCCTGGAGCAGTCGTGCCGATCCTCCCTCGACGACCGGCAGTCCGAACCCGTGGACGGTGGCCGCCAGCACCGGAATCATGAAGCCGCCCGAGGCATTGTCCGGCGACAGACCCGCGTGCAGCAGCCACGGCACCCACAGGTGATCTACCTCGGGACCGACATACTCCCGAGAACAGTAGGCGCGGCCCGACGCAGCGAGGTCTCGAAGCCACTTCTCGGAGCCGCGCCGCCCGTTGGTTCTGAAGAAGCGCGCCAGTAGTGGAACGACTCCGGCGCTGCGGATTTCGCTGCCCATTATTCCGCCGATCACCGGTGCGTTGCGACCGAACCGGTGCAACGCTTCCAGATAGGCAGTCGCGTCTTCTTCGTTGCCGAAGCCCGCTGCCGTCAGCTCCGGATCGCGATACGCCAGGGTGACGCGGCCGCTGTCGGCAACGCTCGCGGTCACGGCCTCGTCGGTGTTGCAGAATCGCAGCCCGTGACGGGCCAGGTCGTCGCCGAGCGCCGTGTGCGCGGGGCCCGACACGAACAGCGGGTACCAGGAAGAGAACGTGTCGTGCACGTAGCCGGGCACCGTGCGCTCACCGCTCCCGACGAACCCACCGATCTCCGGATTACTCTCCAGGAGTGCCACTTTCCAGCCAGATCGCGCCAGCATGGACGCGGCGACGAGTCCGTTGATTCCGGAACCGACGATGACGGCATCGAATTCGTTGTGCATCACATTCCCTTCGACTGTGAGCCACAACACTATTGACACCGAAGCGGTGAAGCTATCCTCTTTGCGCGCGTCTTATCCGAATGCCGCTCACTTCTGCGACGACCCGGTGCCGATGAGGGTGACGTGCCCCTCGAGGGCCCTGTGAGTACTTATTAACCGCCCGCGGTTAATAAGTACTCACAGGGCTCATAGTGACGCCGGTCACATCTGTTGACTTGCGGGATGATCACAGCATCTACTTAGGCGGCCCTCACAGAGGGCAGGCTAACCGTTCTCGCGGCTTCAGCCGAGGCTCACCCCAGGGTGATCCGGAGCTGGCACGCAAGGATCACATGCGCCGCGTGCGGGGGCCCGGCGACTAACGACAAGGACATACTCTCGTGGCTTCTTCCACCAAGCGACGCCTGGCCGGCGCCGGCATCATCGCCGGACTCTCCGCGCTCACACTGATCGCAAACCCCGCTATCGGTTCCGCAGCGATCACCGGTGCGGCGACCGTGACCGCGGACGCCGGTGCAGGCACGATCACCACCTCGATCACCGGACTGAACACCACCAAACCGTTCGTCAAGTGCGAGGGCACCGTCTACAGCGCCGACGCAACGGTTCTCGACTCCACGACGAAAGTGGGCCAGAGCTTCCCCGTGACCGGTCCGACCATGGTGGCCGGTCAGGTGCTGACCAACGCGTCCGGCGTCGGCACCTCGGCTGTTTTCCCCGACGGCGAATACCAGGTGCGCACGAAGTGCAAGGAGGAGGGCGACGTCGATTACCAGGACCCCATCGCCCCCGTGCGGGTCACTGTCAGCTCGACCACCCCAGGCGGCGGCCTGGACTTCGGTCTCGACGGTTTCCTCGAGCTGTTCAGCGGATTCGGTAGCTAACAGCTGGAGCGGCGGTGGCCACGTCTCGGACCTGGCCACCGCGACCCGCTGCGTCGAACGACAGTCATCTGCCCGGGTGACAGCGCATTGTCGGGCGTTCGTCCACATGCGTGCCGGATGGTCCGTGCCGTGTCACATTTGTAACGGAGCCTCTCCCTGCTCGTATACAGTCACAGCGTCTTGACGATACGGCGCAGAGGGAGCAAATTCATGCGGCGAGCCTTCAGGGCATTGATGGCGGCGATGCTCGGTGCCATCTTCCTTGCAATGACAGTTCCGGTGCCGGCAAGCGCCGAACCGCTCTATCCCTGGCCCGACCCGGATCCGTTCTACCTCGCTCCCGCCGATCTCGCGGCAATTCAGCCGGGCGACGTGGTTCGCACTCGACGGATCGACACGTGGATGTACGCCAACTCGGACGGCTGGCAGATCGCGTTCCGTTCGACGAATTCAGCCGGAAATCCCATCCTGGCGGTCACGACGGTGCTGCTTCCCCGGGGCGTCGCGAATCCCCCGCTGGTGTCGTATCAGGCGATCGTCAATTCACTGGGCACCAAGTGCGCGCCCTCGCGTGCGCTGTTCAACCTGGAGATGCAGGAATCGCCGGGGATGTATCTGGGCCTGCAGCGGGGATGGGCCGTTTCGGTGCCGGACCACCTCGGCCCGACCGGCGCGTACGGTGCCGCCAAACTCGGCGGCATGATCACGTTGGACAGCATTCGTGCGGTTCAGCGAGTATCCGAATTGGGCCTCACGAACAGCCCCGTAGCCTTGGCGGGCTACTCCGGTGGCGGAATGGCAAGCGCCTGGGCGGCGGCGCTCGCGCCGACCTATGCTCCCGAGCTGAAGCTTGCCGCAGTGGTACAGGGCGGAATTCCGGCTGATCTCGAACAGATGGCCGAGGGGCTCGGGTTCAACCCGCACCCCGGGTTCGGGCTCGCTTTCGCGGCGGCCGTCGGCCTCGAGCGTGAGTACCCGGAACGGCTGCCGGTGTCGTCGCAGCTCAACGAAACCGGTCTGTGGCTGCGCGAATGGATGAGCAACGAGTGCCGGCGATTCCTTCTGTTCCACGGCGCTTTCCGGAACGCTGGACAGCTGGCCGCGTCGACCAGTCTTATGGCGAGTTCGACCGCACGCCAGGTATTGCGCGAGAACAGTCTCCGCTATTTCGAGGGTGTGCCGACGGCGCCGGTCTACATGTGGCACGGCACCCTGGACGGGCTCACGCCCTTCGATTCGGTGGCAGAGGTGGCTCGTCGATACTGCACCGCCGGAGCAAACCTGACGTTCGTGCCGTACGAAATCTCGGAGCACATGACCACTGCTGTGGTGGGTTTCCCGGATGCGTACGAGTTCATCGCGGCGCGATTCCGAGGCGAGCCCGCGCCGACACGGTGCTGAGCCGGGGCTTCGACACAGCGAGGTGAGCCGATAGTCCTGCGCCTTCAGCTCGTGACGGCACAGTTGTCGAGGAGTACGGCCGCGGCCGCTTTTGCAGCGGTAGCAGATGCGGGCGACTCGGAGATGGCGGCGGTTGTCTGCGCCCCCTCCGCGAGCAATGCGATTTGGAGCCCGACAATCGGCGCGCATCCGGCCTGTACGGCCAGGTCGGTGACATAGTCGATGAACTGCTTCTTGTGACTGTGTGCTGCCGCCGCGACCGCGGGCATGGTGCTGCCGAGCTCACCGAACGAATTGATGAAGGCGCAACCGCGGAACTCGTCCTCGTGGAACCAGGCGTCGAGAAAGTCGAATATCGACAACAGTTTCTCGCGCGGAGTGTCGTGTCGGCTCGCCTCCGCGCGAATGCCGTCATTCCACATCGCGGTACGCCCTTCGAGGACTCCGGCAACGATGGCAGCCTTGGACGGAAACAGTGCGTACATCCGCTTGAGGGAGATCCCGGCGGCGGTGCGTAACTCGTCCATGCCGACCGACTGGATGCCGCGCGCATAGAAGAGCGCATCGGCCGATTCGAGCACCGCCGCCTTCGCTGCGTCTACATCCACGTCACTTACCCCTTGCCCAGAGAACCAGCGTTCTCTAGAGTAGTCCACGCATCGGAGAACGCACGTTCTCCGGTGAGTCGAGGATCAAGGAAGGCGTCACCATGGCATTTATCGAGGTCGGCACCGAGAACAGCACCCCTGTCGAGGTGTACTACGAGGATCACGGCACAGGACAACCCGTCGTCCTCATCCACGGCTACCCGCTCGACGGCAACTCCTGGGAGCGCCAGTCGGCAGCACTGCTGAAAGCCGGATACCGGGTGATCACGTACGACCGTCGTGGGTTCGGGCAGTCCAGCAAGCCGACCACCGGCTACGACTACGACACGTTCGCGTCGGATCTGAACACCGTGCTGACCACACTGGACCTCAACGACGTCATCCTCGTCGGATTCTCGATGGGCACCGGCGAGCTCGCCCGGTACGCCGGCATCTACGGCACTGATCGCGTCGCCAAGTTCGCCTTCCTCGCCTCCCTCGAGCCCTTCCTCCTGCAGACCGACGACAACCCGACCGGCGTGCCGCAGTCGGTATTCGACGGCATCGAGGCCGCCGCCCGCGAAGACCGGTTCGCCTGGTTCGACAACTTCTACAAAGACTTCTACAACCTCGACGAGAACCTCGGCAGTCGGATCAGCGAAGCCGCCGTACGCAACAGCTGGAACGTTGCGGCCGGAAGCGCGCCCGTTGCCGCGTATGCCGTCGTGTCCAGCTGGATCGAAGATTTCCGTGCCGACATCAAGAAGGTGCGCGAGTCGGGCAAACCTGCCTTGATTCTGCACGGGACGAAGGACAACATTCTCCCCATCGACGCCGCCGGGCGTCCGTTCCACGAAGCGTTTCCCGAAGCGCAGTACGTCGAGGTCGAAGGCGCCCCGCACGGCCTGCTCTGGACCCACTTCCAGGAGGTCAACGACGCCCTCCTCGACTTCGTGAAGTAGTCGAGCAGGGCGTCCTTCCGCACCCGGCGCCGTCGCAGATCCGTGAAGAGGCCGACAATCGCTTCACGGTCTCGGCGGGCGCGTAGAAGTGCGTCAGTTCGCCCGGCCACAGACCCGTCCGGTCGCTGACCGCGCCTGCGGAGCTTCCGGTGAAATGAGCTCGCGGAGCCGGTGCTTCAGGATCTTTCCGGTCCCAGACTTTGGCAATTCGCGGAAGTAGACGTGCTTAGGCGTCTTGAAACCCGCCAATTGGGTGCGGGTGAAGGCGATGAGTTCCTCGGTCGATACCTCCGCGCTCGGCCGGCGCGTGACGACAGCCACCGGGACTTCACCCCACTTCGGGTCCGCGATTCCGATGACGGCCGCCTCGGCGACCGACGGGTGAGCAACTCGGGTGCGTCCTGGCCGAGGTAGCCGATCGCGGCGTATCGAGATTCCGGACCGGGCGAAAGACATCGTGATCTCGGATGGGAGGTGAGTGCGTGCTCGACTTCGACGTGGTGATGTTCTCTCCGCCCGTCACCAAATCCCCGGGCGGTGATCGGGTCGGCGAACGCTTCCGAGAATTCCACTCTCGCCGACGACGCTGTGGTCATCACCGACGACCCCGACATCGTCGCCGCTGTCCGCAAGTTCATCGACAGACGAGTGAATCCACCCTCCGGCCGTGGTGATCTCCGATCCGTTGCGGATCCCACGGTCGGGCGGAGCGGTGTTGTTCTTCCTGCGCACCCACCGACCTGCCACCCGTGCCCCTCACCGACGCCGAGAAGGCGCTCACCGACCTCGGGCACCCGGGGTCACGGCTGCGGACCGATCACTACGTCCGCTCCCCCAGCCTCCGGACGGCGATCCTCGCACTATGGGATCTCTGACCCTTCTAACCCGCTCCAGCCGACAGGCAATCGGTTAGGAAATCGTGCGGCTGCAGCGACGCCATTCGGTGGACTGCTGGGCCGGAGAGCAGCTGAATAGCCCGCCTAATGGCGAGTGCGCTCCTTTCGACGAGACGCACGGATACATCGCATACCCTGGCCCGGTGACCGATCCGACAAATCCCGCTGCCGAAGCCGCCATGGTCCTGCTCCGCGAGCACGGGCCCATGCATACCGGCGAATGGGCGCGGCGGCTGGTCGCCGAGGGGCACGGCTATCTCGCCGACATGGAGGAACTGGTCGAGTACATCGGCCATCCCCGGCTCGGCTACCTAGCGGACGGTCGCAACGTGGCCCTCGACTCACTGCTCGCCGGACGCGTGCTCACCCACCGGCTCACCGACGTGGAAATCTCCTCCGGCATCCTCGACGCCCACCCGGACCTGACGCCCCTGCTGCCGTTCGACGACCGCGACCCGGCCGCGGGCGGGCTGCGCATCCTCTTCCGGGACCTCGACGACGACGTGTTCGACGACCGCGGCGTCGACGATCCCGACTGGCCCACGAACGCGGCGCTGCTGCTCGAGGAGGACGCACTCGCCAAATTCCGGGCCGGTGACCTGGTCGTGCTCACGTTCGTGGACGGTGAGCTGCGGCTGACCGCCGCGGGTGCCCCACCCGCACCCGCACCCCATCTCACCGACGCGCTGGCCGACCTGGTGCCGATGGACCGCCCCGAGCCCCTGGACGGCATCGTCTGGCAGCTGATGGCCGACGACCGGGCCCTGTTCGCGGCGCCGACCACACCGCTCGGCGACCTGATCACCAACGCCGGATACGTGTGCGACGGCGACGACATCGCGGTCCGGGGATTCGACTTCGCCGCACATCGCGGGAAGGAGCATCTTGCGGCGGTCGCGGCGGCGCACCACCTCACCGACGACGAGACGGAAGCGGTGAGGGCGTTCATGGCCCTGATCGGCGCGCTCGAGCGCACCCCCGACGACGAGCGCGAGGCCGCTGTCGACGCGGTCTTGGCGAGCGTCAGTGACGGGTTCGCCGGGCTGGCCCGCCCGAACGCGGCCCGCGCCGCGTTCGGCGAGGCGTACGCCACCCTGCACGCCGGTACCGAGACCCTGCGCCTGGCCGCCGCGGTGCTCCGCGACCGCGGTCCACGCCGGATCGCCCCGACCGCGCACTGGCTGGCGGGCAAGGCGGCCGAGCTTGACGGACGGATCATGGACGCCGAGCGGCACTACGAGCGGGCCCTGGCCGTGGACCCGAACTGGGACGAGGCGCTCGAGGCTTTGGCCGGCTTCGCGTCCGATCGTGGTGACGCGGTGCGCGCGATCGCGCTGCTCGACCGGGTCGAGGGTGCGTATCGCGAACCCATGTATGACCTGCTCCAGACATTTCTCCCCGTCGACCGGCCCGACCTGGGACGCAACGATCGGTGCTGGTGCGGATCCGGGCGCAAGTACAAGGCGTGCCACCTCGGCAAGGCCGAGCACCCACTGGAGCAGCGGGCTGGGTGGCTGTACCGGAAGGCGGGGTCGTTCGCGCAGGGCATCGCATGGCGGCCGCTGCTGCTCTCGCTCGCCCAGATTCGGTCCGCGCACGACGACGACCCGTTCGCGCTGTATCACGCGCTCGACGACCCGCTGGTCGCGGACCTCGTGCTGTTCGAGTGCGGAGCGTTCGCGCGGTTCGTCACCGAGCGCGGCGCTCTGCTGCCGGCGGACGAACTGCTCCTCGCGCAGCAATGGTTGCTCGCGGAGCGGTCGGTGCATGAGGTCGAGGTGGTGCGTCCGGGCGAGGGCCTGACCCTGCGTGACGTGTGCACCGGCGACCGCCTGGAGGTCACCGAACGCACCGCCAGCAGACAGCTTCGGGCCGGCGACTTCTTTTGCGCCCGAGTCGTTCCCGCCGGTTCCACAATGCAGATCTTCGGGGGTATCGAACCGATCGCACCGGGGCAGCGTGGTCCGCTGATCGAATTGCTCGACTCGGAATTTACCGACCCCGAGGATCTCGTCGAGTTCCTCAGCGCCCGGTTCGCGCCGCCGCGGCTGGTCACCGCCGACGGGCATCCGATGGTCGCGTGCACGGCCGTGTTCGAGGTCGCCGACACCGCCGGAATCCGGCGCAGGCTCAGTCGCCGCTTCGGCGCCGCTGACAAAGACCGGTGGACCTGGACCGAGGACGGCAGTGTGCTCGGCATGCTGCATCTGGCCAGGGACACCGGACCCTGGGTGCTCGAGGTCGAGGCGATGAATGAGCCGCGCTTCGAGTCGCTGGTCGACGCCGTGGGCGCCGCCGATCCCGGGGCGAGACTGAGGGAGCAGACCCGGACACCGGCAGCGGAGCTGATGGCTCAGGCGCAGGAAAACGGTGTTCGCCCGGTGCAACCCGTCGACCCCGAGGATCCCGAGATCGCGACAGCGCTCGACGAGCACATCCGCGGATACGAGCAACAGTGGCTCGACGAGGCGATCCCCGCCCTCGGCGGTCACACACCGCGCGAGTGCGCCGCCGACCCCACTCGCCGCGACGAGCTGACCCGGCTGCTCGACTCCTTCCCACAGCAGGAACGGCCGGGAGCGATGAGCGTGCGGCGGCTGCGGGAAGCATTGGGACTCTAGGCTTCCGGGTCCGGCTTCCGCTCACGCACCGCCCGCGGCGACGGCGATCGGGTCGAATCCGATCGGCGCGGGCAGGACAGAGTTAGACCGTCGATGCGTATCCGATGGTGCGTGCGGCGGTGCGGATGATCGGCCGCACGCGCGGGTGATCGAGTGGTCGAGTGAACTCGGGGTCGGCGGGGAACGAGTCGGCGGCGGGGTTCCACAGGACGACGTTCGGGAGTCCGGTCATGGTGGACGGTACGTACAGACCGTCGAGATGCGGCCATGTCAGGTGGATGGTGCGCGACCAGGTGCGGCACACCGTGCGCGGTCCGTGCAGCAGTGCGTACGAGGCGTGGTGACGTACCAGCCATGTTTCGGTGAGGTCGAGCAGATTCAGGGGGCGGCTCGGGCGCCACCCTGTCAGGGCAGGCGCCCCGATCGTGGTGTCGATCGTTCGTGTCGCCTGGTACACCTCGGCCAGCGCGGTGGCGACATCGCAGGCGGCGTAGAGGACTCCGATGGTGGTCGCTGCCGCGGCGGGCCCCGGGTGCGGGTCGTAGCGCATGGACGCGATCGGCCCGTAGGTGCGCAGAGTCCGCCAGGAGGCCACGTGCGGACCGGTGGTGCGGTGGATCCGCCACAGCACACCGTCGTAGGCCAGGATGTCATCCGGATTCACTGTGAGCGGGCTCCGCGGTGCCCGCGGAGTCTTCGGGTGCCGACCGCTCACCAGGTGTCGAGGGATTCCAGGAGCGCGACCACCGGTGTCGGGTCCGCCGCGGCGGCCAGATGCTCGAGCGGGGTCCGGTCGCCGAGGTCGGGTTGCGGGGTATGCATGAGCGCGGCGACCGACACGGGGCTCGCCGTTGAGGGGATGGCCGCCACGACCGCGCTGAGCCCCGGCAAGACGTCGTCGCCGACGAACTGCCATCGTGGGATGCGGCGGTGCCCATGCAGATCGAACGCCCACAGCGTGCGCGCGGTGAGCCGCCGGGACACCACCGACCTGTCGATGCCGAGCAGCTCCGCTGCCTCCTTGACCTCCAGCGAATCCGCGAGCACCGTCACGGTGTGACGCGCGATCTCCACCGCGCGAGCGCGAATCTCGGCCACCGACGACCACTGGTCGAGGACTTCGCCGGCGCCTTCGCCGGCGTGGGTGCGGAGGAATTCGATCTCTCCGGCCGACAACGTGTCCGACGCGGCGGGTACCGCGGTGAGTGCAGCGTCGAGTTCGTGAAGCATCTCGCGGGCGGTGAGGTCGACATGATGCTTGGCCAGCAGCGCGTCGAGCGAGTCTACCTTCTTCACCGACCTCATATGCACATGATAGCTCACATGTGCACCGTTGTGCAGATCCGTCGTCGGACCCGTCCACTAGCGGCCATAGGAGCCCCAGGTCACCGGGTCGGGGCTCGCACTGGCCAATGGGTGTGGTCACCTGAGTAGGCCCCTTCGTCACGAATCCCGAGGTGGCGGGTGGTCACGGACGGGCGGTGCGGCGTGTCGGCATAGCGGTCCGACGCCGTCCGCCCCCTCGCCGACCCCACCGGCATGTTGGGGGCAGGAGCCCTCGACGTCGACTCGATTAACCGCGTCGGATATCGAGTCGGATCATCGGACGTCGACCCGGACGTCGCGACCCCGTTCAGGGCGTAGGCCGGCATGCCCGGCATCGGTTCACGCGCACGATCAGGACACCCGGGTACTTACTTAGCAAAAAGAGTTAGCACTCCACTGGCGAGAGTGCTAGATTGTCAATGAGGTTCAGGTTACAAGCTGGCGACCTCGACCGAGCCGCGACCATCGTCCCTTACGCCTCGAGCGCGGAGTCGTATTCAGCAGGCCTCGGCAACGCCGGGCGAATTCGTGAACCGAACAGTCCCGACGACGCCCCGGCTCTGGTGCAGCGGACCGTGCCCGCCGACCCGACTCGTCACCGCCTGAAGGAGGACCATGACCGCCGCCGTCTCCCCCCTCTGTTCCTCCGTCGACTGCAACGAGAAACGGAAGCAGCAACGCTCGCGGTTGCCCGCCGTGTCGATCGCCTTCGGCACGTTGTCCGTTGCGTCGTTCTGGGTCCTCGGACTCGGCTTCCTCCTTGGAGTAGCCGCGGTGGTCTGCGGCGCCATCGCCACCTCGCGGTCCGCGGTGATCGACGACGAGGCGGCATCATTGCGGGCCCTACTGGGCGTCGTTGCCGGCGCTGCGGGCATCACCGTCTCCGCGATCGCCCTGTTTCCCATGCTGGCGCACCTGTGAATCACGAACGTGACCGGTATATTTTCGGTCGCCATCCGGCCTGACCGACCACACCACCCCGGCACCACCGTCTCCGCCCCGGAGTGACTGCCATCGCGACTACCACATCTCGGGGTGCTGCACCACCAACAATCACCTCGGATCCCACAGTGATCACTCGACACTGTTTGAGCTCGTCGAGAACGTCGTCGAGCGCAGCGGTCGGGATGCAGGACGAAAGTCTTCACTCTCCGACACGCGCAGACAGTCGCGTACGGAGGCAAGCAAGGCGAGTTCACGCTCGAGGTCTGCTGCGGCTCGATCGTCCACCGTTCTCCTCCTAGGAATGGGAGTCGCAATCAGCGCTCGATCAGCACGCTGCCGCGCAACATGGCACAGCAATCGTCGGGAAGCTCCCCTCACTGGGGGTGACGGAGCTGTCGCTGCGCCTCCGTCGGGTGGCGTCGAGCCAGGAAGTCACTGTCCCGGGCTGACGCTCAGTTCGCTGCGCTACGGCCCGTGATCCGAGGTTCGAAACGAGCGCGGTCCCTCATCGCGTGACGCGTGTGCCCTTGGAGCGTCACGCGATGGCCGGCTCGCCCCAAACAAGGTTCACCACTGAACGCTGCGTTGATCCCAGCTCCGGGAGCACTCGGTGAGAACGTCCACCAGCCTGTCGCGCTGCTGAGTGATCACTTCGTGCGATGCGATGACGCCCACGGCAGCAACGATTTTCCCGTTGTCCCGTACTGCGATGGAGACACCGTCACCTTGCTCGGAGGCATTGGGGGAAGCGCAGATCCCGGTTTGTTCTATCTCGGGCAATGCCGCAAAGAACTTGTCGACGAGGGGTTGCTCATCCTCGCCGACATTCTTCAGGTACGCCCAGAGATCCCGCTTTTCCATGCCCGCGAGCAATACCCAACCGCCGGAGGTGCGAATGAGGGAACGCCGCACGTAGTTCTCGGCGAGGTAGGCGAACCGGGGGTCGGACGAGCAGTAGTCGACGTAGAAGATGTCCGGTCCGACTGCAATGGACAGCACGGTCGTCAGGCCGGCCCGTTCGTGCACCTCTTCGAGGTCGGCATGCGTCACCGTCGAGACGGGCTGCCGCCCTGCCAATCGGTTGAGCAGATACGGCGCACTGCCCAGGGAGTAGCGCCGGTCGTGTTCGCCCAGATATCCGGTGGCGACGAGACCGTTGACCAAGCCCTGAACCGAACTGATCGGGGCTGAAAGCTCTTTTGCTATCTCGCTGAGGGTGATTCCGCCACGAGCCCGCGCAACGCATTCGAGGATCGAGGCGATGCGATCCACGGTGCGATGACGAGCGCGGGCCCGCGCCCCTGTTGCGCCCTCCGGTTGCACCACGACAATTCCTCCTCGGTAGTCGCCCGGCGCGACTGCGACCCACCCTAGCAGCTACGTATATACGTAATCAACTCCAATATTGCGTAGACATGGCTCGAAGTGTCATAGTCGTTGAAGCCACCCCGAACGAACCCATGTCGGCTTGAACGGAAAGACCACCACCATGACCACCCTCAGACTGGTTCCCCCGGTCTCCGCCGATCCCCACGCCGCGGACGCCCTGCGCGCCGAGGTTCGCGAATTTCTCGCCAGCCAACGCGCCGAGGGCAAGATCGGCCGGGACGTCGACTGCTGGCTCACCGGATGGGACGAGGACTTCTCCCGCGCCCTGGCCGCCCGCGGCTGGCTCGGCATGACTGTGCCCGTCGAGTACGGCGGACACGGCCGCAGCCACCTCGAGCGGTTCGTCGTCACCGAGGAATTGCTGGCTGCCGGGGCACCCGTCGCAGCGCACTGGATTGCCGATCGGCAGATCGTTCCGTCGCTTCTGAAGTACGGCACCGAAAATCAGAAGCAGCAATACCTGCCGGCCATTGCGAGCGGTGAGTGCTATTTCGGTATCGGTATGAGCGAACCGGATTCCGGTTCCGATCTGGCGAGCGTTCGAACCAAGGCCACCCGGGTCGACGGCGGCTGGTCGATCACCGGCACCAAGGTATGGACCTCGGGCGCACACCGTGCTCACGCATTCTTTTGCCTTGCCCGCACCACCGCGGTCGATCCCGCGCACCGGCACGACGGACTGAGCCAGTTCATCGTCGATCTTCATTCCCCGGGTGTCGACATCCGGCCCATCGTGTCGATGAACGGCGAGCACCACTTCAACGAGGTCATACTCGACGACGTCTTCGTCGCCGACGACATGGTGTTCGGCACCATCGGCGACGGCTGGCAACAGGTCACCTCCGAACTGAGCTTCGAACGCAGTGGTCCCGAGCGATTCCTGTCCACGTTCACCTTGCTGGCCGAAACCGCCGAGCAGATGCGCGGCAATGCGATCCCCCGGCATACCGACCTCGGCCGTTATGTCGCTCGCATCGCCGGTCTGCATCAGATGTCGACCGCCGTCGCCGGCGCGCTCGAACGCCGGGAACCGGCCGATACAGCTGCCGCCGTCGTCAAGGTCCTGGGCACATCCACCGAGGGCGACATCGCCGATTTCGCCGACCTGCTCACCGGTGACTACTCGCCCGATCGGGCCGAGTACCACGACATGCTCGACGACGCCGTCGTGCAACGCCCCGGATTCACTCTCCGTGGCGGTACCAACGAAGTTCTGCGCGGCGTGATCGCGCGAGGATTGGGGATGCGCTGATGACTGCACCGTTCACGGTCGACAACGACCTCGTCGAGATGATGTCTGCGGTCTTCGCGAGCCATCGCGAGCAGAACGAGCCGGAGAGCGGCACCGCCCCCTGGGATGCGGGCTTGTGGAGCCGGCTGGACGAGCTGGGTTTGGTCCGGCTCACCGGCCGGGAAGAAAACGGGGGCAGCGGCGCGGGCTGGTTCGAGGCCGCCGAGCTGATCCGCGCGTCCGCCTCGAACGGCGTCCGAATCCCGTTGGTCGAACACGACTTGCTGGCCGGGTGGCTTCTCGAGGTCACCGGCTCTCCTGTCGATGCAGCGCGCCGCACGGTATGCGTGCTCGACAACGAAGGAATGGCCTCCGGCGTGCCCTGGGCAGCCCAGTCCGACAAGGTCGTTCTCGTCTGGCGGAACGGCGACACCTACCACGTCGCCGACGTCGAAACCTCGACGCTGGACATCGCTCCCGGCACCAACGTTGCCGGCGAACCGCGCGACACCGTCACCGCCGACACCACCGTTCTGTCGGGCACCCCGGTCGCGGATGCCGTCGTCGACCAGTTACTGCTGCGCGGCGCACTGGCACGCGGACTGCAAACGTGCGCCGCACTCGCACGCATCCTGGACCTCTCGATCACCCACACGACCGAACGCACCCAGTTCGGGCGTCCACTCGCCAAGTTCCAGGCCGTCCAGAACCTGGTCGCCGACATCGCCGCCGAAGCCGCCCTTGCCCGCGCCGCTACCGACGCCGCACTCATCGAAGCTGTCCGCACCGACTGGTCCGGACCCAACCTCGAGTTCCTCGTCGCCGCTGCCCGATCCTGCGCAGGCCACGCTACCTCCGTGGTGGTACGCAACGCCCACCAGGTGCATGGCGCGATCGGCACTACTCGCGAGCACCGACTGCACGAATTCACCACACCCGCTCTCGCCTGGCGTTCGGAGTTCGGCTCGGTCCACTACTGGGACGAAAAATTGACCGCGGCCGCCCTCGAAGCAGGGCGCGAGGGCCTCTGGGCCCTCGTCACCGCCTGAACACCTAGCTCCGCCTCGCCGACACCCCGCGCGTTGGACGCTCGACTCTGACAAGGAATACAACATGGCTGACCTGGAATACACCGTCACCGACGGCGTCGGCACCATCCTGCTCAATCGCCCACACCGTAAGAACGCCTTCACCTTCGACATGTTGGACGCCTGGGCCGAGGCGCTGCGGTCGGCCCGCACCGATCCGGACGTGCGCGTCGTGCTCGTCACGGGTGCCGGAGGATCGTTCTGCGCCGGAGTCGATCTCGACGACTTCTCGGAGATCACCTCCACACTCGGTCGTCAGCAAGTACTGCAGGACCGCGTTCACCGCGTAGCCGCGGGTGCCCTCGACCTCGACAAACCATTGATCGCCGCCGTCGACGGTGTCGCGGTCGGCGCAGGCATGGACATGGCCCTGGCCTGCGACATCCGTCTCGCCTCGACTCGGGCACGCTTCTCGGAGGCGTATGTGCGGGTCGGGCTGATCCCCGGTGACGGCGGCGCCCACCTGCTGCCCCGCATCGTCGGTCAGGCACGCGCTCTCGAACTGCTGTGGACCGGACGCTTCGTCGAAGCCCAAGAAGCCCTCGACCTGGGCATCGTCCTGTCAGTACACTCCCCGGAGGAACTGCCCGAAGCCGCGCAGGATTTGTGCCGACGCCTCGCCGACGGTCCTCCGGTCGCGATCCGCGCCATCAAGCGTCTCGTGCGGAACGGGGAGAACGTCGACTTCAGAACGTCGCTGTCGATGGTGGCCGCCGAGCAAGCCGTCGTGCAGTCGACCCAGGACTCCGCAGAGGCCGTCGCGGCCTTCCGTGAGAAGCGCGCACCCGCCTTCGTCGGCGAATAACAGAAGTCACCGAACGCATCGGCAGTCACTCACGGGCGGCGCCCAGAGCGGCACCGAGAAGACCACCGACCTGCGCCGAAATTTCGCGAACGAGGTGGGCGCTGTTCGCGACCATGTCCATGAGGCTCGAAGGACCCTTGGCGATGGAGAACGCCGAAACGACTCCGGCCGAGGCGATTTCGGCCGCCGACAGCTGAACCGTTCGCGCGATCACGACGACCGGGCAACTCGGTGGGGTGACGTCGAGGACGCCGCGGACGACCTTCCCTCGCAGCGACTGAGAGTCGAACGAACCCTCGCCCGTCAGAACCACGTCTGCATGAGCGCAGATGTCGCGCAGGCCGACGACGTCCGAGACCAACCGGGCTCCGGGTGTGAGTTCAGCTCCCACGAGTGGCACCAGGCAGGCCGGCATTCCACCTGCAGCGCCCGCTCCTGGATGCTGGGCGATGTCGATACCGGTCTCGGCTCGGATGATCCGCGCAAGGTGCTCCAACCCGGCATCGAGGTCGATCACGTTCTGTGGTGTCGCCCCCTTCTGCGGACCGAACACCGCTGCCGCGCCGGATGATCCGCACAAGGGGTTGTCGACGTCTGTGGCGACGCGCCACCGGACGTGACGGGCGCGCGGATGAAGCTGGGAATCATCGACAGACGCGATACCCGCAAGGCCCGCTCCACCGGGTTCCACCTCACGACCGTCGGAATCGAGGAACCGCATCCCGAGTGCGCGGAGAAATCCCGTCCCGCCGTCCGTGCTCGCCGATCCGCCTATGCGCAGCACGATTTCGCCGACGCCCTGGTCCAGCAGAGTATGCGCGATGACACCGACGCCGTAGCTGTCTGCGCGCATGGGCTGTAGAGGAATATCGGACACCTGCGGAAGACCGTTCGCCTCGGCGCCTTCGATGATGCCGACCACTCCGTCATTCGAAATTCCGTATCGAGCCGTCCGTGCCCGCCCCACCGCGTCGGTCGTATCGAGAAATCCAGGAACGGCGTGCCAGTTGGCGAGCAGTGCATCCAGGGTGCCCTCGCCGCCGTCGGCGAGGGGGCACTCGATGATGACCGCGTCCGGACCGAGCGCACTTCGCACACCTTCGGTCATCGCTGCGGCGACCTCGGCAGCCGTAAGACTCCCCTTGAAGGAGTCGGGCGCGATGACGACTGTGGGGTGACGACGAAGCATGAACGGAGCCTAGGTCACTACCGGGCCCTCCGTCGGGCAAGAGGAGCCAGATTTCATCCGGTCGAACAGACTCGAGGCATCAAGGACAGTAGCTGTCCTGAATGACTCTTAGCCTGAAGCCAACCGAATGAAAGGAGATCCGATGACGCTCGTTCCGCGCAGGTCAGAGCGACCGTGCCACTCGAAATCCGAGATCGTCGATGGAGAACGACGGGTGACTGCGACGACGGCACGTCGCCCCACATCCTCGGGCTTCCTCGGCCCAGCTCCCGCCGCGGAAGGTTCGGTACGAGCCGTACACCTCGGCGTCGTACACATCCCAGCACCACTCCCACACGTTCCCCAACATGTCATGGAGGCCCCACGCGTTGGGCGATTTTCCGCCCACCCCATGGACGTGTCCGCTCGAATTGCCGCTGTACCAAGCGATGTCGTCGAGTTCGCCGTATCGGTACCCGGATGTTCCCGCTTTGCAGGCGTACTGCCACTCCGCTTCCGTGGGCAGGCGGTATCCGTCGGACTCGCGAGTGCACGAAACCTGCCGGCCGCCGTCGGTCACCGAGTAGTACTCCGTCAGCCCCGATTCCCGCGACAGCACATTGCAGAAATCGACGGCGTCGTGCCAGGAGACGTCGACCACCGGCGCGGCGCCATTGGAGGAAGACTTCGCGGAATCGTTCATGATGTGGGAATACAGCGAAGCGGTGACGGGGCTGCGCGCGAGGAGGAAGCTCTCGAGTTCCACCATCCACGCCGTTTTCCTTCGGTCGTCTCTCAACGCCACTTCGCCGGCGGGGATTCGGGCCATCGCGACATCGAGGCCGACCCTCGGATTCGACATGGAACGACCCTTCGCGATCAGCTGGATTACCGTGCAACATTCTTCAAGGCATTAGACCCAGCGGGCATCACGCGGTCAAGGCTTCTACTCAACCGACCTGTCCGTCACCGGTACAGGAAGGCCGCCGTCCGCTTGACCTCGAGTGAACTCGAGGTAATAGCGTCCGATCATGATCATCAGGTGTTCAGCCGTCCGAAATATACAAGCGACATCGTCCGGGCAACCTGTAAGTTGGTCTGCGATCGACGGGGGACGACGTGATTCGTAACAAGCATCGAAGCATGCGAGCTTCACCGTGCGCCGCTGCGCTGCGGCACACACATTCAGGCGCACAACACTGTGACGGTTCACCGTCACTTCAGGCAGGGAGATTCTCATGACATACGAAGCGGCGATCGAGGCAATAGAGCTGGTCAAACGATTCGGCGACAACGTGGCCGTCGATGGGGTGAGCTTCACGGTTCCGCAGGGATCCGTTCTCGGATTGCTCGGCCCCAACGGCGCGGGCAAGACCACGACAGTGCGGATGATGACCACCCTGAGTATCCCCACCAGCGGAACTGCACGGGTGGCCGGTCACGACGTCGTCACCGACCCCGGGGCGGTGCGGCTCAGCATGGGACTGACCGGCCAGGCCGCGACCATCGACGAACTGCTGACCGGACGTGAGAACATCCGGATGATCGGCGAGCTCTACGGGCTGTCGGGCAAGGCAGCACGCCGTGCCAGCGACGAACTCCTCGAACGGTTCTCCCTCACCTCCGCCGGTGACCGGATCGCTCGAACCTATTCGGGTGGAATGCGCAGGCGTCTCGACCTCGCCGTGAGCCTCGTTGCCACACCACCGGTGCTGTTCCTCGACGAACCCACCACCGGACTCGACCCGGCCAGTCGGATCGAATTGTGGGATGTACTACGGGAACTGGTCGAGGACGGAACGACACTGCTGCTGACGACGCAGTACCTCGAGGAAGCCGACCAACTTGCCGACAAGATCGTCGTCATCGACAAGGGCAAGGTCATCGCCTCGGGCACCCCGGTGCAACTGAAGGACCAGTCCGGCAAGGCCAGTCTCGTTCTGACGGTGTCGCACGTGGCCGATCTCGACGAGGCCGAGCGCATGCTCCGCCAGCACGTCTCGGACGTGCGGGTCGACAGGTCGGCCCGGCAACTGTCGGCGCCGACCGATGGCCTACGCGACATGACGCGTATCGCGAATCTTTTCGACGACAGCACCATCCTTCTCGATGACATCGGTCTCAAACGTCCGAGCCTCGACGATGTCTTCCTGAGCCTGACCGGTCATCGCGCCGAGACGGCCGAAACCGCACGTACCTCAGATGACCTGGAGACAGCCAGATGACCACCACATCCACACTGAATCCCACCGCGATCGGTACCCGGCTGACTCGTCCCGACATCAAGCCTGCGGGACTGGCACGTCAATCGTGGATCGTGGTGCGGCGGAACCTCACCCACATCAAACGGATGCCGGAGATGCTGCTGGATGTCACCATCCAGCCGGTGATGTTCGTTCTGCTGTTCGCCTACGTCTTCGGTGGGTCGATCATGACGTCGGGCGCGAACTACCGCGAATGGTTGCTTCCCGGCATCATGGCTCAGACCATGGTGTTCTCCTGCTTCGTGGTCGCCGTGGGATTGAACTCGGACCTCGACAAGGGCATCGTCGACCGCTTCCGGTCACTACCGATCTCGCGGTCGTCGATTCTCATCGGCCGGAGCGTGTCCAGCATCATCCACTCCAGCATCGGCGTCGTCGTCATGTCGCTGACCGGCCTCCTCATCGGCTGGCGCATCCACAACGGCTTCGGTGAGGCGGTACTCGCGTTCGCGCTGCTGTTGCTGTTCGGCTTCGCGATGATCTGGTTCGGCATCCTCGTCGGATCGTTGATGCGCTCGGTCGAGGCGGTCCAGGGGTTCATGTTCACCTCGATGTTCCCCATCACGTTCCTGGCCAACACCTTCGCACCCACCGAACAGATGCCGACCTGGCTGCGGACCATCGCCGAATGGAACCCGATCTCCGCGCTCGTGCAGGCCATGCGCCAGCTGTGGGGCAACGCTCCCGCAGCACCCGCCGGCGCGGCGTGGCCGCTGCACCACGCGGTTCCGGTCACGATCGGCTGGTCACTGCTGCTGATCGCGATCTTCGCGCCCCTCGCGGTGCGCGCCTTCCTGAACCGGACCCGCGACTGACCGATACGGACGGCAGCTAACCCGACACCTCGTCCACCAGCCCCCACACCCTCGCGGTCGGCGCGTCGAGGGCAACTCCGGTCACGCACAGCCAGAAGGCACGCCAGCGTCCGATCCGCCGTGGCACGCTGACGGTGCCGCCGGCACCGGGGATCAGCCCCATCGCCACCTCGGGAAGCCGGAAAAGGGAGTCCGGCCGGGCGACGATTCGGTCTGCGAACGCGGGAACCTCGATTCCTGCCCCCACGCAGCTACCGTGCACGCGGACCTCGATCCGGTCGGCGAGCTGCGCGACAAGCCGGCCGGCGCCCGCCCGGGTGCGGATCAGATGGGCGGTGGCCAGGTCGGGTGTCGTGCCGAATTCGTCGAGGTCACCCCCCGCGGAGAAGGAGGGTCCGGAGCCGTCGAGCACGATTTTCGTGATGGTGGTGTCCACGAGTGCGAGCCGCAGCGCCTCGACCAGTCCGTCACGGACCTCGGCGCCGTAGGCGTTGCGGCGTTCGGGCCGATTCAACGTGACCAGAAGTTCGTCGTCCTCCCGCCGGACCAGCACCGGTTCCTGCGGCGAGGGCGGCGGCAACGGGCGCGGCCCGCGCTGCTCGAGCCATCGACGAAACTCCGGGCCCCCGAGCAAGGTGGAATAGGCGAGCGATTCGACATCGATCGCGGCAGGCACCGTCAGGTGCTCGGAGAGCTTCAGCACCTGGGCCAGTACCAACGTCGAGTGCGGGTTTTCGGCGACCTTGCGGTGCAATTCTCCGACTGCCACACCCGGGTCCGGCACGGACACCGCGAGCCGGTTGCCCGGGGCCGACTCCGCGACGATCGTCGTATCGAGGGCGGACGCCACCTTCTGCACATCCGGTGACAACTCATGGCCGCCGTGGTGCAGTCCCACAAGTATCCGGTCACTGACGCGTGCCCTGTCCGCGGCGCGCACGCAGGTGCCCGACTCGGCGGCGCCGTCGAGATTCACCGTGAGCATCGGGCTGTCGATTTCGGCGCCCTCGGACAGCAGCGGGCGGTCCGCAGCACCGTCGGCCAACTGCTCGAGCGTGATCGTTCGGACGTCGTTACCCATGAACACAGCCTGCCAGCTCCATATCGGTTGCGTGCAGCCGGGTTTCGTTCACCGCGTAGCATCGACGCCGTGCCTTCCCCCTCGACGACGGATCCCTCGGACCCGGTGCGGGACTGGGCCGACAGTGGCGTCGTCGCACTCACCGGCCGCCACGGCGGTCCCCCGATCGTGCCGCCGGGGCGAGCCGCGACGGTGGCGCAGGAAAGGGCCTCGTGGATCGCCGAGGTCACGGAACTCAGCTCGCATCCCGTGCTTGTCGACGGTCCGCGACTCCTGTCCGAACGGGCCGCCTTCACCGGGCACAGCCGGCGTGGGGACATCTCGGTCGGCGGCAGTTGTCGCCTCCTGCCCACGTCCGACGGGTGGGCGGCGGTGTCCTGTGCGCGACCCGATGATCCCAGCCTGCTGGGGGCGCTGATCAGCAGCGCCGTCGACGAGTCCAATCCGTGGCCCCCTGTCGCCGAGTGGCTGAAGACGCACACCGGAGCGGAGTTGGACGAGCGGGCGGAACTGCTGGGCATCGCGGCGGGATCGCTCCGGTCCACGGACACGATCCCTGTTCCCCTCATGCCTCTGGCACCGCGCCCGGTGCAGGGATTGCTGGTCGTGGACTTCAGCGCCCTGTGGGCGGGACCGCTCTGTGCTCATCTCCTCGGGTTGGCCGGCGCCCGCGTCGTCAAGGTCGAGACACCGACCCGCGCGGACGGCGCCCGCCGTGGCAACGCCGACTTCTACGCCCTCCTGCACGGCGGCCACGAGGCGGTGGTTCTCGACCCGGATACCGCCGAGGGCAGGCGGTCGTTGGCCCTGATGGTCGAGGCGGCCGACATCGTCATCGAGGCATCCCGGCCGCGCGCGCTCCGGCGCTTCGGCCTCGACGCCGACGAAGCGGTGGCGCGGGGAACCACGTGGGTGTCGATCACCGCCGCCGGGCGCGGGTCGGATCGGATCGGCTTCGGTGACGACCTCGCCTCGTCCGCCGGCCTGGTCGCGCACGATACGGACGGTTCCCCGTTGTTCGTCGGTGACGCGATCGCCGACCCCCTCACCGGCCTCACCGCCGCCGCACTGGCGATGTCGGCTCCCGCCGACGGATCGGGGTACCTGTGGGACATCTCGATGTCCGCGGTCGTGGCGGCCACGTTGACCGGCGAGCCCGAGGTGCAGTCCGAACGGCGAAGCGGTCATTGGGTCCTCGTGACGGAGTCGGATGTGGCCGAAGTCGCGCATCCGCACCGCCGGATACCGCGAGGGCGAGTCGCGGATGTCGGAGAGAACACGGTCGACACTCTCCGCAGCCTCGGAATTCCGGTGCCATGAGCGACCTCGTCATCCGCAACGCGGAACTGGGCGGCGTGCCCGGTGTCGACATGCGCATGTCGGGGGGAACGGTCACCGAGATCGGCCACGGAATCACCCCGGCAGGCGCCGAGGTGATCGACGCCGACGGTGGGGCTGTGCTGCCCGGACTCACCGACCATCACCTGCACCTGCACGCCATGGCCGCCGACGCCGTCTCGGTTCGGTGCGGGCCTCCCCACGTTCGCGATCGCGGGGATCTCGCTCGCGCACTCGAACGTGCCCAGGCCGACGACAACGGGTGGGTGCGCGGCGTCGGATACATCGAAACCGTTGCGGGCGAACTTAATTCATCTCTTCTCGACACCCTGCACGGGCAACGGCCGGTGCGGATTCAACATCGGAGCGGGGCGATGTGGGTGCTCAACGGCGCCGCTACGGCGGCCGCGCGCCTCGCAGAGGCCGACCACCCAGGAGTCGAGCGAGACCACACCGGGACCCCGACCGGGCGGGTCTGGCGCGCCGACACCTGGCTGCGCGAACGCCTGCCACGCTCACAACCACCCCGGTTGGCAAACATCGGTGCGGCGCTGGCCCGTTTCGGGATCACGACCGTCACCGACGCCACCCCCGACCTTTCCGCCGAGTCGCAGCAGGCCATCGGATCGGCCGTCCGCTCTCGCGAACTTCCCCAGCGGGTGCATCTGCTCGGCGCGCCGCTTCGAGGCGACCCGGACACCGTGGCGGGACGCGTCAGCGTGGGCCCGTACAAGATCGTGCTGGCCGATTCGGGTTTTCCGGACCTCACGGAGTTGGCCGACCTCATCCGCGACGTTCACGCGCTCGGCCGCGCCGTCGCCGTCCACTGCGTGAGCCGGGAAGCGCTGCTCATTCTTCTCAGCGTGTTCGACGAGGTCGGCAGCGTTCCGGGTGACCGTATCGAACACGGCGCACTCATCCCCCGCGAGAGCCTCGACGACGTTCGCCGACGGGGATTGCGGGTGGTGACCCAGCCGGGCTTCCTCGCCCACCGCGGCGACGACTACCTGCGCGACGTCGACCCGCGGGACCTCCCGGATCTCTACCGCTGTCGCTCGCTGATCGACGCCGGCGTCCCCCTCGCGCTGTCGAGTGACGCCCCCTACGGTCCCCTCGACCCATGGCAGGTGATCGCAGCAGCCGTCGACCGCCGCGCACCCACCGGCGACATCGTGGGTCTCGACGAGCGCATCACCGCTGCCGAAGCCCTGGACCGCTACCTCGCACCCGCCGGCGACCCGGGTGGCCGGCCCCGCGGAATCACCGTGGGAGAACCCGCCGACGTGGTGCTGTTGCACGTTCCGCTCGACGAGGCGTTGCGGGTACTCAGCTCTGAGGTCGTTCGGAGCACCGTGCTGGACGGAATCATCACTTGTGCTGCGTCCGTGGACAATTCCGACTGAGTCCAGGAGTCGATCCGGTTTCGCCGCCGATCGAGCATATCGGCGCTATCGTGTTTTCGATGACGTACACACCCGATCCGCGTGTCGACGCCTACATCGATGCCTTGCCGGAGTGGCAGCAGACGATCTGCAGGGAAGTCCGGGAGCTCGTACACGAGGCGGATCCGGAGGTTACCGAAACCATCAAACGCACCGTCCAGCCGTACTTCGTGCTGCAGGGCAATGTGTGCGCACTGCTGGCGGCGAAAGATCATGTCAACGTGTTCCTGTACGACGGCGGTATCGTCGCCGATCCGGACGGAATCATCACCGCCGGCCACGACAACAAGACCGCGCGCACGGTGGCCTTCCGGGAAGGCGAGAAGATCGATGCACCGCCGCTGCTGGCGATGTTTCAGCAGATCATCGCCAATAACCGTGCGGGCGGGTGGCGGAAGTTGAAGCGGGAGATGTAGCTCGGAAAGTGCGCGAGTGGTGCCTTCTGCGGGTTAGGTTGGCTGCATGGCGACCGGCAAGAGCAAGTCTCCCGCTGTCGAGCTGGCGGTCGGTGATCGCACCGTGCGGATTTCTCATCCGGAGCGCGTGTATTTTCCGGCCACGGGGGCGACGAAACTCGATCTCGCGAACTATTACCTGAGCGTCGGCGACGGCATCGTGCGTGCGCTCCGGGAGCGGCCCTGCATGACCCATCGCTTTCCGGACGGACTGAGTGGGGAGAAAGTTCATCAGAAACGGTTGCCGCGCGGCGCACCGGATTGGGTCCAGACGGTGCGGGTGACGTTCCCCCGCTATGGGCGTCACGCCGACGAGTTGTGCGTGACGCATCTGGCCGACGTGATCTGGTCGGTGCAGATGTCCGCAGTGGAGTTCCACCCGTGGAACTCCCGCCGAGCGGACGTGGAGAAACCCGACGAGTGGCGGATCGATCTCGATCCCATGCCCGACTGCGGTTTCGACAGGGTGCAGCGCGTCGCCGGTGTCGTGCACGAGGTGCTCGACGAACTGGGGGCGACGGGCTGGCCGAAAACCTCCGGCGGATCCGGCGTGCATGTGTACGTGCGCATCCAGCCCGACTACGGATTCGACGACGTGCGCCGGGCGGCGCTGGCCTTCGCCCGTGAAGTCGAGCGGAGGGCGCCGAAAGATGTGACCACGACGTGGTGGCGTAAGGACCGCGACCCCGAGAAGGTCTTCGTGGACTACAACCAGAACGCCCGCGACCACACCATCGCCAGTGCGTATTCGGTGCGGGGTGTGGCCGACGCAACGGTTTCGACGCCGGTGTCCTGGGACGAGATCGACGACGTCGACCCGCGGGAATTCACCATCGCCACGGTTCCCGCCCGCTTCGAAAAACTCGGTGACCTGCACGCCGGGATCGACGATGCGGTGTTTTCCCTGGCGCCCCTGCTGGAATGGGCGGAGCGGGACGAAGCCGCCGGCCAACCCGATCCTGGTGGCGCCGAGGACTGATCGCCGACGCCACCACCCATCCGGCGCGATGGTCGCGAGCCGCGCTCATATGCCTTGACGCGTATATACCCGAAGGCGCATACTCGAACCATGGTGCTCGATGCGTTTACCGTGGTGGCAGAGCCGCAGCGCCGTCGGATTCTGGAACAGTTGCGCCGCGGCCAGGCGAGCGTCGGAGAGCTGGTCGACGTCCTCGACCTCTCGCAGCCCACGGTGTCGAAGCATCTACGGGTACTGCGCCAGGCGGGGTTCGTCACGTGCCGCACGGCGGCGCAGCACCGTATCTACAGCTTGCACCGTGACCCGTTCGACGAACTCGAGGCGTGGCTCCGGCCGTACCGCCAACTGTGGGATCGCCACCTCGATGCATTCGGACATCACCTCGATTCGAAGGAGAACAGGACATGACAGAGTCCAATCGCCGCAGCGCGTACCGCCCCGGACCACTCGGTCGAGTCGAGACCACACCGGAGGGCGACCGGTGGACGCTGACGTTCGTTCGCGAGTTCCCGCACTCCCCGTCAGCGCTGTGGACAGCACTGACCGATCCGGCGGAACTGCCCCAATGGGCGCCGTACACGGCGAGCCGCAACCTCGGAACACTCGGCCCCGCCACACTCGTCATGGTCGACGGGGAAGAGCGAACCGAACTCGACGGCAACGTCACACGCGCCGACGCCCCGCACGTCCTCGAACACGCATGGGGCGAGGACGTTCTGCAGTGGCAGATCGACGAAACCGAGTCCGGAACGCGACTGACACTGCGCCACACGCTCGACGACAAACGCACCGCTGCGATGACGGCCGCCGGCTGGCACATGTGCTTCGACGTGGCCGAAGCAGTCTTGGGCGGCAGCCCGATCGGGCCCATTGTCGGCGGTGACGCCATGAACTACGGCTGGCGCGAACTCAACGAGCAGTACTCCGCACTGCTCGGAGTCGAGCCGATCGACCCGACACTCGAGTGAACCGCTGACAGTGCCCGACTGCGCCAGTACGGTCGAAACCATGAGACTGCAATGGGAATCTGTTGTCGTCAACGCGGTGAATCCGGCCGCTCTCGGACAGTGGTGGGCGGCCGCCCTGGGCTGGGGGTTGGTCACCGACATCGAAGGGGATGTCCACATCCGGCCGACACCGGAGAGCCATCCGGAAATCCTGTTCGTCGCCGTTCCGGAACCGAAGCAGATACAGAACAGGCTACATCTCGACTTTCGGCCCGACGATCAACAGGCCGAGGTCGAGCGACTCCTCGCCTTGGGCGCCAGACACGCCGACGTCGGTCAGGGACAGGAGAGTTGGGTCGTGCTCGCCGATCCGGAGGGCAACGAATTCTGTGTTCTCCGAAGTCGGTAACGCTCACTCACACAGTCGCCCCGCGCAGATCCCGGAGAGCCTCGTGCTGAACGACGAGTACCCGGCCCACCGGGACGCCGACGACCCCCGCCGTGTCGTGAACGGAAAGTCCGTCGATCACTCTCAGCAGCATGATCTCCCGAGCAACGGGGTGTAGGCGCTGCAGGAGCTGCGATACCTCCCGAGGTGCGTCGACAATGCCGAATTCGGCGTCGGCGCGGGCACGGTTCACCGTCCGGGCCATCCGTCGATACACCTCGCGCACCGGAAACTCGTGAGAAGCAAGCGAAGATACGTCGCGGGCGACGACGAGCAACGCCTCCTGCGCCACCTCACCGACCCGACGCGATGCCTCACGACCATTCCCCAACCTGGCACGGCAGTACCGCACCACGTACGGCCACAGCAGCGTGGTCAACCGTTCGACGCCGGCACGATCCCCTGATGTAGCGGCAGTTGCCGCGGAACGCACATCGTCACCGAACATACGTCCATCCTCCGACACGTCCGACGAGGACACATCAGGGATTGTCCCCATCTCGAGATGCGTAGAAGTCCCTATAACTCGGGCTTGCGTCGCAGGTTCTTCACGTGTCCGCGTTGCTTCTTCGCTTCGAGCCTGCGCCGATGGGAGCCCTTGGTCGCGGTTGTCGGACGCCGCCGGCGGGGTTCGGCCAAGAGCGCCGCCCGCAACAGGGCCGACATCCGGGCCCGTGCCGCTCGGCGGTTTCGCAACTGAGACCGGGTGTCGGAGGCAGTCACTGTCACCACCCCGTCGACGAGTCGGTGTCCCAGACCGACCTGCAACCGCTCGTACTGTCCCGCCGTGAGAATCGACAACGCGCGCACGTCGATCGACAGCTCCACCCGCGAATCCGTCGTATTGACGCCCTGCCCACCGGGACCGCCCGAGCGAGAGAACCGCCACTGCAACTCTGCGGCAGGAACGATCAGCGATCGAGTGATCTCGAGGTCGTCGGTGACGTCACTCCCTGGAAGTGCCCGGGGCCCGTCGCTCATGATCCCAGTGTGCCCGAGGGGACGCCAACGCACACATCCCAGAACCCGCGCACGAGTGCCGGAAGCGGCACACCGGCGTAACAGAGAAGCCCCGCGCCACGATATCCCTCGGACTTCCAATATCTCCGAAGGACCGCATGACTCACGTTCCGCCACCCGTATCCGCCACCCGGCGGAAGTGGCCTTGGATCACCGGCGCGCTCGTCGCGGTGATCGCCGCAATCACGTTCCTCAGCCCCACCGAGGACGACCACTCGGCCGGCGCCGCGGCGGTATCCGCCTCCGAAACTTCGGTAGCGTCGCCGACCACGACTGCACCGGCACCGGCCTCCCCGCAGGCGGCGCTGCCATCGGATCCTGGTCTGTCCGCCGTCGAACCCCGAATGGTCGACGGGACACGAGCAAGCGATGCACTTCGCCTGCTCGACACCCTGGCGATCAAGGGCCGCGCCCCGAAAACGGGTTACGACCGTGAACTCTTCGGCCAGTCGTGGACGGACGACGTGACGGTGGAGGGCGGCCACAACGGTTGCGACACACGCAACGACATCCTCCGGCGCGACCTTCGGAACATCGTGTTCAAGCCCGGATCCCGTGACTGTGCGGTGCAGAGCGGGACCTTGCACGACCCGTACACCGGGAACACCCTCTTCTTCGTGCGCGGCGAGACCACCTCGAGCGCCGTGCAGATCGACCACGTCGTCGCGCTGTCCGACGCGTGGCAGAAGGGCGCCCAGCAGCTCGACACCGCCACGCGTCGCAACTTCGCGAACGACCCCCGGAACCTCAGGGCGGTCGACGGCCCCACCAACCAGCAGAAGTCCGATGGTGACGCCGCGACGTGGCTGCCGCCGAACCGAGGTTTCCGCTGCACGTATGTGGCCGACCAGGTGGAAGTCAAAGCGGCCTACGGGCTGTGGGTCACCCAGGCGGAGCGCGACGCGATAGCGCGGGTCCTCCAGGATTGCGGCGGCACCTCACCCGTGGTTGCGCCGACTCCAGCGCCTGTGCCAGCCCCCGCACCCGCCCCTGCGCCAGCCCCTGCCCCTGTGCCGGCTCCAGCGCCTGTCCCCTTCGCCGAACCCGCACCGCCCAGCGCGGTGTATTACAAGAACTGCTCGGCGGCCCGGGCCGCGGGTGCTGCGCCGGTGCGCGCGGGTGACCCCGGCTATGCGTCACACCTCGATCGTGACGGGGACGGCGTCGGCTGCGAGAACTGACCCGAAATACGCCTGCGAGCCGAGCCTGACGAGGCACGCGTCGACGGCACCCGTTATCGTGAAGTGGCCTGCAGGGACGTCGGGTACCTGTAGATCTGTTGTACATGTCAGAAAGATGAGATCGGCATGACCGCTGCCCCCGACGAAGTCGGCACCCCCTCTCCCCCGACGGCCCCCGCCGCGCTCACCAGGCCTGCTCTGTCAGCACGTGAGGTGGAAGTCCTGCGCCACTGGCTGCGCAGCGATTCCAAGCTCGCCGTAGCCGGTGACCTGCACATCGCTCTCGGCACCGTCAACACGCACCTGAGCCGCATCCGCGAGAAGTACGCGCTGGTGGGGCGTGACGCGACCACCAAGACGGCGTTGCTGGTCCGGGCGCTTCAGGACGACATCATCACCATCGCCGAACTCTGAGGCCTACGCCCTCCGTAGGGCGTCCCGATTGATCTCACCGATCGAGGTCAGCCCGCTCAGCCCCATCGTGAGGTCGAATTCGGCGATCACGTTCGCGGTGGCGTCGCGGACGCCTTCCCGTCCAGCGAGGGCCAAACCATAGAGGTGTGGCCGGCCCAGAGTGACCGCGTCCGCCCCCAGAGCCAACGACTTGAAGACGTCGGCCCCCGTACGGATACCGCTGTCGAGAAGCACCGTCATCCTGCCGTCCACAACAGGCGCGATGTCTGCCAGGGCGTCGAGTGCCGAGACGCTGCCGTCCACCTGCCGCCCACCGTGATTGGACACCACGATGCCGTCGACACCCGTGTCGAGAGCGCGCCGGGCGTCGTCCGGATGAAGCACACCCTTGAGGAGGACAGGAAGGCTTGTCCGCTCGCGCAGCGTCTCGATGTCGCACCAGCTCAACGACGGCCGAGAGTAGATGTCGAGGAAGGTCTCGACAGCCGCGCGGGGCTCCGGTGACCGGAGATTGTCGAGGAACCGGCCCGGGAATCGCCGTGTCATCGACACGAGGGATCGGATCGCGCCGAGTGTCACCTCGACGTCGGGCTTGGCCACTGCCGCCGCGATTCGATCGCGCACGATGCGGCGGAATACGGGATCCGAGGTGTACTGCGCGATGCCCTGCCCCTGCGCGAACGGAAGCGAACCGAGATTGAGGTCCTCCGGCCGCCAGCCGAGCATCGTCGTGTCCAGGGTGACCACCACAGCATCCGCCCCGATCTTCTCGGCACGGTGCAGAAGGCTGTCGACCAACTCGTCGTCGGTGCTCCAGTACAACTGGAACCAGCGGGGCGCGTCACCCATCACCGCGGCGCTGTCTTCCATGGGCGCGCAGCCCTGGTTCGAGAAGATGTACGGGACACCCAGTTCGGCGGCCGCCGCCGCGATCGCGACGTCACCCTCGGGGTGCGCCAGTTCCGCGGCGCCCACCGGTGCCAGCAGGACCGGTGCGGGTAGCCGTCGTCCGAACAGTTCGACGCCGATGTCGCGGCGGGAGACGTCACGCAGCACGCGCGGAACGATCTGCCATGAGTCGAACGCCTCACGATTGGCCTGCATGGTCCGGCCCAGCCCGGCGCCGCCGTGAACGTACGCCCAGGCCTTGGGACTCATCTTCCTGCGGGCACGGCGTTCGAGCGTCGCGAAGTCCGTCGGGACAGTGGGTGTGCGTCCCAGAACACCGTCACGGTAGATCACGTTCTGGCGGGCCCGGCCCGGGTTGTCCTGGTTCTCGCTCACAGCCATGCGCCGAGTCTTGCACAGCGCACGAAGGCGCAGAGTCGATCGGACGCGTATGTTCAGTACCGGCACCACTTCCTGCAGACCTGTCTCACCACAGCACTGCCGCGTCCACCACCACCGACGTTCCAGGAGTCCGAGATGCCCGATCGCCAGTCCCTCACCGGCGCACCCTGTTGGATCGACCTCACCAGTTCCGACCCTGCACAGGTCATTCCGTTCTACACCGACCTGTTCGGGTGGACCGCCGACACCGATGAAGATCCCGAATATGGTGGTTACACGATCTTCGGTAAGAACGGCTCACCGATAGCCGGCCTGGGTCCGCAGCAGCCCGGCAATCCCTACGGCAACATCTGGACCAACTACATCGCGTCCGAGGACGCCCAGGCCACCGCCGCGAAAGCGGCAGACGCGGGCGGCCGGGTGATGATGCCGCCCATGGTCGTCGGCGACCAGGGCTCCATGGCCATCCTCGCCGATCCCGCCGGCGCGGTCATCGGGGTCTGGCAGGCAAATCAGCACAGCGGCTTCGGACTCGTCGACGAACCGGGAGCCCCCGTCTGGCACGAAACGCTCTCCCGCAACTATGCGGCCGTGCTTCCGTTCTATGCGGACGTGTTCGGCTGGTCCTACGAATCCATGGGCGACTCAGCCGAATTCCGCTATTCCCAGGCGAAGATCGGCGACCGGATGGTGGCGGGCATCATGGATGCCGACGCGTTCCTTCCCGAGGGCGTGCCGTCGTTCTGGCAGTTCTACCTCGGTGTCGACGACGCGGACGCCGCGGTGGCCCGGGTGACCGAGCTGGGCGGAAGCGTTCAGCGCGAACCGGAGGACAGCCCGTTCGGCAGGCTGGCGTCGGTGGCCGATCCGCTGGGCGCTTCCTTCCAGATCATGGGAATGCCGTCGTAACCGCTACGGCGCGGACGAGTTCGCGTCGCGCGCGTCCCAGATGTCGAGCAGCGACGTGAGGATCTCCTCGGCCATGCCCAGCCCACCGAGGTGACTCTCGCCGCGCATCGTGTGAAACTCGGCATCCGGCAACATCGACACCATGTGCTCGCCGTGCCGGTGCGGGATGATGTGGTCGCAGTCGCCGTGCCACCAGCGGACCGGAGTCTTCACCTCGTTCACCCGGAACCCCCAGTCCCGCGCGAACAGCACCAGGTCGGCGAAGGGTGCACTGAGCTGCTTGCGGCCACCGTTGAGCAGGTCGTCGAGGAACATCGCCTTGAACTCCGGGCGGGCCAGGAGGCGCCGGTCCCCCTCGGGCGACAGCCGCCCGTACAGGTCGATGATCGGGGAGGCGAACGGCCTGGCCAAGCGAATGACGGAACTGGCCACCAGCCCGATGGGGATGCCGCCGGCCGCCAACGCCGGCGCTGCCAGCACCGCGAGGTCCATGAGCCCGCTGCGGATGGCGTCGGGCCCCTGCGTGGGCGCGACTCCACCGAGAATGCCGACAGCGACCACGCGGTCGGGCATCGCGTATGCCGCGCCCAGCGTGTATGGGCCACCACCCGACAGCCCCACGATGGCCATCTGGTCGATCCCCAGGGTGTCGGCGACGATACCCAGGTCCTCGGAGAAGTCGAGCACCGATTCGTACCGGAAGGACGTCGACGAACCGACACCCGGCCGGTCGATGCCGATCAGCCGCAGATGGTGCTTCTCGGCGAACGCCCGAGCCTCTGTCGGGACCTGACGGCGCGCGCCCGGGGTGCCGTGCAGCCAGATGACCGCACGACCCTGGGCGGCTCCGAACTCGGCGAAACCGATCCGTCGTCCCTCGCGTACGGCTACGGTGCCCTCCAACTGCGGGCGTGCGATATCGACCATGCGCACAGCTTCGCACGTGACCCCGGTCACGATTTCGACCAGGTCCCGGTCAGCGGTGGGCGGTGGACGTGAACTGGTAGGTCGCCGCGTCGACGATCTGTTCCGGCGACACCTCGATCTCGCCGTTCAACCACGCGGTGATCAACTCCGACAGCCCACCGACGAACAGCAGGGCGGTGATCTCGTCCTGCGGCGACGACCACGCGCGGTCCCCGTAGAGCGCCTTGGACTCTTCTGCAACCATCGACGCGAACGCGCGCAGCAACTGACGGCGTCGTGTGCGCAGCGGTTCGGCACCCGCCGATTCGATGATCGACACCCTCCCCTTCCGCGGATCCTCCGTGAGAATCTCCACGAACGTCGCGATCGCCGCTCGCGCGCGCACTTCGGGATCTCCGGTGACCGTCTGCAGGGTGGCGTGCGCCGCCTCCCGCACCTCCTCGGCGATCCCCTCGATGACCTGTACCAGCAGATCGTCGCGACTGCGGAAGCTCTCGTAGAAATATCGTTCGGTCAGTTTTGCCTCTGCACAGATCGCGGTCATGGTCGCCTTGTCACCGACCGTCCCGAAGACCTGCAACCCCGCTTCCAGCAGTCGTGCACGGCGATCTGCGGCCCGCTCCTGCGAACTTCTGCCGCGGTACTGCCGCGCCGGCTGAGTCATTCCTCGATGTTGACAGACCGTCCGGTGTGACGCACACTACAGACAACTGACAGAGCGTCCTGTCACATCCTCGACGAGGAGAGCCGATGCCCAAGCTTCTTGCTCCCCCACCTCCCGACAGCACCCTGAGTCCCATAGCCGGTAACGCCGGACTTCCCATCATCGGACTGGGACTCGACTACATCCGCGACCCCATGGGACTGCTCGAAAGCCGCTGGGAGCGGTACGGGCCCGTGTCGTGGCTGAGCATGGCAGGCAAGCGGTGGGTCACCGTCATGGGACCGGACGGCTGCCAGACGGTGTTGCAGAACAAGGACCGCGCGTTCGCCAACGGTGACGGCTGGAGCGTGCTCATCGGCCCGTTCTTCCACCGCGGCCTCATGCTTCTCGACGGCGACGAACACCTCGCTCATCGTCGAATACTGCAGCAGGCGTTCACTCGCGAACGGCTGTCCCGCTACACCGAGGCACTGCACCCCGCCGTCGAGGGCGCGCTGGACGGTTGGCACCCGCGGGCAGGCTTCGCCGCGTACCCGGCGTTGAAGGAACTGACGCTGGATCTGGCCACGAGCATCTTCATGGGCGGCGCCGAGGGGTCGTCGCACCAGGAGATGGTCGAGGTCAACAAGGCCTTCATCGATTGCGTCCAGGCTGCCACCTCCGTGGTTCGCTTCCCGTTGCCGGGCACTCGCTGGAAGCGTGGAATCGACGGGCGAGCCCGCCTCGAGAAGTTCTTCCGCCGATACCTGCCCGCCCGCAGGGCCGGCACGGGCGACGACCTGTTCACGACGCTGTGCCACATCGAATCCGAAGACGGAGAACGGTTCAGCGACGACGACGTCATCAACCACATGATCTTCCTACTGATGGCTGCGCACGACACGTCCACCATCACGCTGTCGACGATGATGCAATACCTGGGTCAGCATCCAGAATGGCAGGAGCGATGCCGTCGGCAGTCGGCGGCGCTCGGAACCTCGACACCGAGTTACGACGAACTCGACGAGCTCACCGACCTCGACCTCGTCATGAAGGAGTGCATGCGGCTGGTGCCGCCGGTCCCGGTGGTGTCCCGGCGGGCGGTCAAGGACACCGAGGTGCTGGGTCGCTACATTCCGCGTGGCTCGTACGTGTCGGTGGTCGTGCACTACACCCACCACATGGCCGAATACTGGCCCGATCCGGAGAAGTTCGATCCCGAACGTTTCGCACCCGAGCGACGGGAAGACAAGATTCACCGATACGCCTGGGAGCCGTTCGGCGGGGGTGTACACAAATGCCTCGGCATGCATTTCGCCGGCGCCGAGATCAAGACGGTCATGCATCACCTGCTCCGGCGCTTCGATTGGCACGTCGATCCCGGCTATTGCGCGCCCCTCAACTACACCTCCCTGCCGTACCCCTCCGACGGGCAACCCGTCGACCTTCGTCACCGGTTGTGATCACGACGGGCGCCGTCCTTCCCGCATAGTGGACCCATGACCACTACGGCGCCTGCGCTCGACGTGTACTCGCAGCCCACCCTGTCCACCCTGATGCCGTCCGTTCTGGCCTCGCTCGGGGTGGCGGGTGAAGCAAACCCCCTCGAGCTGCCGGACAGCCGGCACACCGTCGTGCTGCTTCTCGACGGGTTGGGCTGGAACGCACTGAATCAGCATCGAGACCGCGCGCCATTTCTGTGCAGCCTCGCGGGCCGGCCGATTCGAGCCGGGTTTCCCACCACGACGGCAACCAGCATCGCTTCCCTCGGCACCGGATTACCGTCGGGCAGTCACGGCATCACCGGGTACCAGTCATACGTCCGTGAGGTTTCCGGCACTCTGAATTGGTTGTCGTGGCGGGCGGGACGCCGAGGCGACGAACTCGCACGCCTCGTCCCCGAGGTCGCCCTGCCGACACCCACTGTGTTCGAACGCGCTGCGGCAGACGGAGTTCGGTGCGCCAACGTGCTACCGGCAAAATTCGACGGGTCCGGTCTCACCCGTGCGGTGCTGCGCGGTGGAACCTTCACCGGCATACATGCGTACGGTGATCTGATCGCGCAGGTGATCACCGCCTCCCGTACCGGCGACCGCACCCTCACTTACTGCTATCTGAGCGAAATCGACACTCTCGGACACGTGTACGGTCCGGGATCGGAGTCGTGGACACAGCAAGTGGCCATCGTCGACGCACTCGTCGAAAATCTCGCCCGCGCCCTCGCGACCGTGCCCGGGCATCCCACTCTGTACATCACCGCCGATCACGGCATGGTCACCGTGGACGACGTCGACAAGCTGGACTTCGATGCGGATTCGAGGTTGTCGGACGACGTCATCGCACTCGCCGGCGAGCCCCGGTGCCGGCACGTGCACACCCGGACCGGAGCCGCCGGCGACGTGGCAGCCCGGTGGCGGCAAGCACTCGGCCCTCGTATGTGGATCGGCACGAGAGACGAGGCGATCACTGCCGGGCTGTTCGGCCCCGCCGTTCGATCCGACATCGCCGGGCGTATCGGTGACGTCGTGGCGATCGCACTGGACGGTGTCGCGGTGGTGCGGCGGAAGAAGGAGTCGCGGTTGTCCGCCCTTCCCGGTCAACACGGCGCTCTCACCGACGACGAGTTGCTGATTCCCCTGCTGCACACCGCTGGTTAGTCCCGGGTCGGCCACCGGCACTGCGGGCCACTCCTGATAGAAATAGCGAACGCTGTTGAATCCAGGAGACATTCATGCCCCGCACTGCGGTACCGAATCATCGCACCATCATCTCGACCGTCAGAAGCAGGTGGCCCTGGATCCTCGCCGCCATCGCCGTCATCGTGCTTGCAGCGATGCTGGCCCCGCAGTCCGACGACACCCTCGCCGCAGGCACCGGGCCGCCCATCCTGCCGGAAGCCACTGACGCACAGCAGATACAAGCGGCGTTCGCACAGTTGGCAACCCTCGAAGTCAAGGGCCGCGCCCCCAAGACCGGATACGACCGGGAACTCTTCGGCAGCAGCTGGACCGACAACGTCTCCGTCGAACTCGGCCGCAACGGCTGCGACACCCGCAACGACATCCTGCGACGCGACCTCGTCGACATCACCTCCCGGGATCGCACCCGAAACTGCGTGGTGCAGTCCGGGACACTGCGAGACCTGTACACCGGCAGCGTCATTGCCTTCACCCGCGGCCCGAAGACGTCGGACGCGGTGCAGATCGACCACGTGGTCGCGCTGTCCGACGCGTGGCAGAAGGGCGCCCAGCTCCTCGACGCCCAGACACGGGCCGACCTCGCGAACGATCCGCGCAACCTCCAGGCGGTGGACGGTCCCACGAACCAACGCAAGAGCGATGCGGACGCCTCCACCTGGCTGCCGCCATTGAAGAACTACCGATGCACCTATGTGGCCCGGCAGGTGGAAGTGAAAGCGGCATACCGACTCTGGGTCACCCCCGCCGAGCGCGACGCCATGGCCGGTGTGCTCACGGAGTGCGGCGCGCGGTGACTACTGCCCCGGTGCGGTGAGCCGGTTCTCCGAGCCCGAGTCGGACACCGGAGCGGCGGCACCGGCCTCCCAGTCCACCGAGTTGTTCGACCCGGTCAGCTCCAGACTGTCCATCTCCTGTGCGCGCACGAAGTTGTCGTTGCCACTCACCGTTGTCACACCCGAGTCGTCCACGGTGATCGAGTTACCACTGCCGGCGACCGAGATCCGCCCCGCCTGCTTACCCACTACTGTCACACCGTTGCCCTGCACCTCGATGGCCTCCACCGTCTCGATGTTCGCACTGTTGGTGCGCCCGGCGACGGTCAGAGTGCCGGTGCGGCCACCGATCACGTTGGTGTCCTGGCCACGGATCAGCACCGCGTCCGAGCTGCCGATGTCGGCCGACACGCCGTTGGCCTCGATCGTGACCGTGCCGCATTCACCGTCGAGCACGATGCTCGCCCCGTCCCGGTTGACGACGACATCCCGGCCGGCACAGTCACCACCGGCGTTCAGCTCGACAGCCGAATCTCCGGATGACGACGCGGCGCGGTCGTCCGACGCAACGTTTCCGCAACCGGTGAGGCACGCGGCGCCGACAGTCAGGAAGACGGAAGCGATCAGAACCGGCACGCGGATGCCGCCGCCCCGCCGTGTCACGTTCATCGATCATGCCTCCTCGTCCCGGACCCCTGCCTTCTCTTCGCGACAGAGGGTGTCACGCCCGCAGAACAAGCCGGCAGTGACCACGCCCAAAACCTCGGAGCCACGAGTCCGCCGCGGCCCCGAGGTCGGGTACAGGATCAGCTCTTCGGGAGGGCCGGCATCGTCACGACCTGGGCGGCATACGACAGCCCGGCCCCGAACGCGAGAAGCAGGGCAGTGTCGCCCGGCTTCGTGTCGCCGGACTTCAGCATGGCCTCCATGGCCAGGGGCACCGACGCAGCCGACGTGTTGCCGCTCTCGGCGATGTCGTCGGAGACGGGAACACTCTCCGGCAGCTTCATGCTCCGAGCGATGACCTCGGTGATCCGCGAATTGGCCTGGTGCGGGACGAATGCATCGAGGTCGTCCACGGTCATGCCGGCCTTCTCGACCGCACGCAATGCCACCTTGCCCATCTCGAAGGCGGCCCAGCGGAATACCGCGGTTCCGGCCATCTTGATGTACGGGCGGGTGGCGCCCGGCGTCGTGATGTATTCGTACCAATCCAGGTCCTGCACGATGGCGTCGGCCTGCGAGCCGTCCGACCCCCACTCCACCGGTCCGATACCGGCGACGTCACTCTTGCCGACCACGACGGCGCCCGCACCGTCGCCGAAGATGAATCGGGTCGAGCGGTCGGTGGGGTCGGTGGTGATGCTCATCTTCTCGACGCCCACCACCAGGGCGTAGTCGATGGAACCGCCGCGGACCATGTCCGACGCCACGGCCAGGGCGGTACAGAATCCCGCGCAACCGCCCCCGAGGTCGAAAGCGCCCGGGCCGTTGGTCCCCAGCGCGTCGGCGACCACCGCGGCGGCGGGTGGTGTCAGCAGGAGGTACGTCGACGTGGCGACGATGACACACCCGATCTGCTCGGGAGCGATACCGCTCGCCGCGATCGCCTCGCGGCCCGCGGCGATCGACATCGTGACCACGTTCTCGTCCTCCGCGGCGAAGCGGCGATTGCGGATGCCGGAGCGGGACTGGATCCACTCGTCATTCGAGTCGATCAGCTCACAGATCTCGTCATTGGTGACGACCCGTTCCGGCCGGTACACGCCGAGCCCGAGAAGGGCGGACTGCCGACCTCCGGTCAGGGTGGCAATCTGCTTTCCCATCGATCGATCTCCTCATCAGGTCCCGCGTCGTCTCCGCGCGGTGTGGACTTGCTCGTTCCACACGTTACGTCGGCACCGCCCCAGCGGATAGCACCGGTTACTGTTACTCGTCGGTAACATCGGTCCGTCGTGTCCGGACAGAAACGAACGCGCTACTCGAAGCGACACTTCGGCGGGACCCGACTTGCTAGACTTCCCTCGATTTCCAGCAGTTGATCACCGGTAGGGGGAAGGGTCTTACGGACCCGGGGAAGCCGCCTGCTGCTAGAGATGGAGTACCACTTCGTGAAGCGCACCACAGCCCTTGCCACAGCGTCCATCGCCAGCGTCGCCGCCTCGTTGATCGCCTTCGCCGTACCGGCCGCGGCAAACCCGAACGTCGTCAACCCCATTCCAGGGCTCAACGGCACCAACGGTATCCCGCATCTCACCGGCCGCACCCAAGCCGTCGCCCAGCAGACCGGCCTGCTCAGCCCGAACCGCACCCAGGACGCCAACGTCCTCGGCACCGACCTCGGCATCATGTGGGACAACGGCCAAGGGCAGGTCCTCACGGCGTTCGGTGACTCCGCCGGGCTCGGACTGCCCAACCTGCTGTCGGGCAGCATCTGGGCGTGGCGTAGCAGCACCCTGTTCCGCAGTTCCGACGGCATCCTGTCCGACGGCATGAATTTCGACAGTTCCCCGCGCGACATCTTCGGGCAGTCCAAGGAACTTGTTCCCAGTCCCAAGATCCCGTTCGTCGAGATCAGCCGCATCCCCACCGCAGGTGTCGCCGTGGGCAACACCCAGGTGATGAGCATGATGTCGGTGAAGAACTGGGGTCCTGCGGGAACCTGGGAAACCAACTATTCCGGTCTCGTCTACTCGCACGACAACGGTGAGAACTGGACGGTCGCACCCGAAACCCAGCGCCCGAACGTCGGCGGCAACGCCAACTTCCAGATGAGCTCATTCGTCAAGGGTGGTGGCTTCGTCTACCAGTACGGCACGCCGGCCGGCCGCGGCGGACTCGTCCACGTCGCTCGCGTCCCCGAGGCCCAGATCATGGACCTCGGCGCCTACGAGTACTTCGACGGCGGCAAGTGGATCAAGGGGAACCCGGACGTCGCCAAGCCGATCGTCGCCGGAGGCGTCGGTGAGTTGTCCGTTGCGTACAACGAATACCTCGGACAGTTCCTCATGCTGACCACCGACCACAACAACTCCGTCGTGATGCGCCGCTCCTCCTCGATCACCGGACCATGGAGCGGACCCGAGACCCTCGTCGACGCCCGGGAACTCCCCAGCGCGTACGGCGCGTACATCCACCCGTGGTCGTCCGGTCCCGACCTCTACTTCCTCACCACGGTGCACAGCAACTACAACGTGCTGTTGATGCGCACCACCTTGACTCCCTGAGTCCCGAGTCGTTCCACGTTTTCCTCCATGGCCCCGACGCGCACTAGCGTCGGGGCCATGGACGCATCTGACTGGGACGAACGGTATGCAGACAGCGAACTGGTGTGGGGTGCGCCACCCAACGCCGTGGTGGTCGAGCAGGTCACCGCGCTCAACCGGGGTCGGGCGCTCGACCTGGCCTGTGGGGAGGGCCGCAACGCGCTGTGGCTCGCCACCCGCGGGTGGAAAGTGACGGGCCTCGACTACTCCGCTGTCGCGATCGACAAGGCCCGGCGAGTGGCGGCCGAAGCCCCTCGCTCGGTGCGCGAACGGCTCGACTACCGCGTTGCCGATGTCACCGAATCCGACTTCGGCACCGAGTACGACCTCGTCCTCGTCATCTACCTCCATCTGCCGCCTGCGGAGCGTCGCAAGGTTGTGAACCGCGCCATATCCGCGCTGAAACCTGATGGAATCCTCATGATTCTGGGGCATGACGCCGTTAACTTGTCGCAAGGAGTCGGGGGGCCGCAGGATCCCGAAATACTGTTCACCCCAGACGATTTGACGACGGAGCTGAATGGGCGCGTCGCCATCGATCTTGCAGAACGGCGCTTCCGCGAGACGGATGCAGGAACCGCGATCGACGCACTCGTCGTGGCGCACCGCCCGAGTCTTGGCAGTCGGGATATTGGGGCGTAATATCGGCGATGTTACCGACGAGTAATAACTTGGGCGGTACTTACTGATAGACCGCACCATCTCACTGGGAGAGACAGAAGACATGGGCCATTACAAGAGCAACGTCCGCGACCTGGAGTTCAACCTCTTCGAGGTCCTCGGTCTCGAGCAGCCGCTGAGCGAAGGCGTGTGGGGCGATCTCGACGCCGACACCGTCCGCAACATGCTCAGCGAAGTTGCCCGCCTCGCCGAGGGACCGCTGGGTGAGGCGTTCGCCGACGCCGACCGCAACCCTCCGGTCTTCGATCCCGAAACCCACACCGTCACGCTGCCGGAGTCCTTCAAGAAGTCTTTCCGCGCACTGTGGGACGCCGAGTGGTTCCGCATGGGCATCTCCGAAGAGATCGGCGGCGTTCCCGTCCCCCGCTCCGTGGTCTGGGCCATCGGAGAGCTGATCCTCGGCTCGCAGCCGGCCGCGCACATGTACCAGGCCGGACCCGCGTTCGCGGACGTGCTGTTCCACAACGGCACCGAAGAGCAGAAGAAGTGGGCCGCCACCATCGTCGAGCGCGGCTGGGGCGCCACCATGGTCCTCACCGAGCCCGACGCCGGATCCGACGTGGGCGCGGGCCGCACCAAGGCGATCAAGCAGGACGACGGCTCCTGGCACATCGAAGGCGTCAAGCGGTTCATCACCTCCGCAGACTCCGACGACCTCTTCGAAAACATCTTCCACCTCGTTCTCGCCCGCCCCGAGGGCGCGGGACCGGGCACCAAGGGCCTGTCCCTGTTCTTCGTCCCGAAGACGCATTTCAACTTCGAGACCAACGAGTTCGGTGAGCGCAACGGCGTCTTCGTCACCAACGTCGAGCACAAGATGGGCCTCAAGGTGTCCGCCACGTGTGAGGTCACCTTCGGCGGCCACGGCGTCCCGGCCCAGGGCTGGCTCGTCGGCGAGGTCCACAACGGCATCGCGCAGATGTTCGACGTCATCGAGCACGCCCGCATGATGGTGGGCACCAAGGCAATTGCCACCCTGTCGACCGGTTACCTCAACGCGCTCGACTACGCCAAGGAACGCGTCCAGGGCGCCGACCTCACGCAAATGACGGACAAGACCGCCCCCCGCGTCACCATCACGCATCACCCCGACGTCCGGCGCGCCCTCGCCATGCAGAAGGCGTACTCCGAGGGCCTGCGCGCCGTGTACCTCTACACCGCCGCACACCAGGACGAGGCCACCGCGAAGCTCGTCTCCGGTGCCGACAAGGACCTCGCGTTCCGCGTCAACGACCTGCTGCTGCCCATCGTCAAGGGTGTCGGCTCCGAGCGGGCGTACCAGTACCTGACCGAAAGCCTGCAGACCTTCGGTGGCTCCGGCTTCCTGCAGGACTACCCCATCGAGCAGTACATCCGCGACGCCAAGATCGACTCGCTGTACGAGGGCACCACCGCCATCCAGGCCCAGGACTTCTTCTTCCGGAAGATCGCTCGCGACCGCGGCGTGGCACTCGCCCACGTCTCCGGCGAGATCAAGAAGTTCATCGACAGCGAGGCAGGCAACGGCCGCCTCAAGGCGGAGCGCGCCCTGCTCGCCACCGCGCTCGACGACGTCCAGACCATGGCCGCCACCCTCACCGGCTACCTCATGGGCGCGCAGGAGCAGCCGTCCGAGCTGTACAAGGTCGGACTCGGTTCCGTGCGTTTCCTCCTCGCCGTCGGTGACCTGATGATCGGCTGGCAGCTGCTGCGTCACTCGGAGATCGCGATCAAGGCGCTCGACGAAGGTGCGTCCGACAAGGACAAGGCGTTCTACGAGGGCAAGGTCGCCATCGCGTCCTTCTTCGCCAAGAACGTCCTCCCCGAGCTCACCGCTATCCGCGGCATCATCGCGAACATCGACAACGACATCATGGAGCTCGACGAAGCCGCGTTCTGATCGGCTTCCAGCGCTTCTGGTTTCCGCAGACGCACCCCTTCTCCGCACACGCACCGCTTTTCGGACCTTATTCCGGGTGCGTCTGCAGAGGAGGGGTGCGTTTTCGATGCTCACACAGTGCGCACCGTCAGCTTCCGCGGCGCAGGCAGCGCCGAGGGCTCAACCCTCCCCGACGGAGGAAGCGATGCGCCTCCTCGTGCGAGGACCCGCCGGATGCGAGCAGCGAGCCGAAGAGGATCACCCAGGTCTTCCCATGTCCATCGGACCATCTGGAAGCCGAGCTCTCGCATCGCATCTTCGCGCCGTTTCTCGTCGAACACCGCGTCGCCCGGTTGTCGACCAGGTTTCAGCAACCGGGCGTATTTCACGCGTCCGTCGAATTCGCCCAGGAACGCCGAGCTCTCGATGTAGAAGTCGACGCGGCCGAGGATTCTGTCGTCGTATCCCCGAACCACGCCCTGCTGGGATGGCAGGGGAAGCCCCATTGCCGCGAACGTCACTCGACTGCGGGATTCCCCGACACTTTCGCTGTATCCGGTGAGAAAGTGCACCACACGGCGGGCAGCACTCACACCCTTTCGGCCCTGAGCAGATGCGAGTTCGCATTCCAATTCGTCGCGCCTGATACCGAAGGTCCGAACGGCCGCGTCTCCGGTCACAACGGCCTGCTCGAATGGGAGCGTACGGCCGAGATCCACGACCGTCCGTGACGGAGTGGTCACGAGGTACCCGTCGACCTCCACCACGTGGTCGTTCAGTGACGAGCAATGCACCGCCACACGGTTCTTGATACGCCCGCCACCCTGGCGATTTCTGGTGAAGTGCACCCGATCGAGTGGCGTTCTCCACACGGGTAATCCGTATACGACAGCTGCCGATTGGTGACTCAGTACTGCATCCCGCGACATCCGGGGAACCGCGGCGTCGATCAGAAGCCGGTGACGTGCTTCGGGCGTCGCGCGCTCGAACGCCGGTGGCTCTTCTGACCCCTTGATGGGTGATCTCCGCGAGCCTGAACGACGCAACGCCCCCTCTTGCATAGGTTTTGGTTTGCGAAGACAAGACCTAAG